>JAJFVK010000017.1 GCA_021371795.1 Planctomycetaceae bacterium
TTGCCGAGCGGTGCAGAAGTAAAGTGCCATTATTTTGACAGAAAAAACCGTAATTTTGTGATAAAAGTTTCAAAAAAATACCTAAAAAAGTTTAACTGAAAATTATGCCTCTAAAATGCGATTTTTAGAGGTGGCCTTAAGTTTTAATTTTAAATTTGCAATTAAACATTATGAGGAATCTATTAAGAGAGAAATTCCTCTATTTTCAATAGCATTGGCAGTCATTTTTTGGGCTTGCGTTTCAGGATAGAACGGGTATGATACTCTGGTTGTAAATTTCAATTTTAAGGAGCTTTAAAATGAAACGGATTTTTGTTATATCCATCCTTTGTCTGACTTTGCTGGCAGGCAACGCATATTCAGCTAAAAAAACCAAAGAGCCAAAACCCAAAAAGATTAAAGAAAAAGCGGTCATCGCAAGCGTCAATCCGGTTACGCCTGAATCGCAAATCAAACTCGCGACGATGTATCTCAAGGGCGAACAGGTAAAGCAGAGTTACGGTAAGGCGAAGAAATGGTTCTTCAATGCCGCAATGGCGGGCAATCTTGTCGCTCTGGAAAGTCTCGGCGAAATTTACAAAAACGGCAACGGCGGATGGAACTATAAAAAATTATTCAAAACGCTGAACGCCTCTGCGCAAAAGGGCGACGCGAAAGTTTATACCAACGTCGGTTACTGCTGGCGCGGCGGATTCGGCGTCAAGCGAAGCGATTACAACGAAGCGGTGAAATGGTTCGGCAAATCAGCCAACGCAGGGCAGGGCAGCGGAATGTTCTATATGGGCTGGATGACCTACAACGGATTCGGCACTACGCAGAATTATGCCGAGGCGATGAACTGGTACAGCAAGGCCGCTCTGGTAAATTATGCCGATGCGCAGCACGCACTGGCGAACCTTTATATGGAAAGTCCGGCCGTCAAGCAGGATTACGTCGAGGCGTATAAGTGGCTGCTGCTGGCCGAGAAAAATGGCGGTGATGTTTTCGAAGATAAATATCTGGTCGGCAAAAAACTCAACGCTGCTCAAACCGCAGATGCGAAAACGAAAGCGAATGCGTTTGGACGGTAGCCACGAAGACACAAAGACACTAAGAAAAAATTATTAGACTGGATTCCTGCTTTCGCGGGAATGACATTGCTTTGTGCCTTGGTGCCTTAGTGGCTAAATAGGTTATTCAAATGCTTGTGTCAGTTTGTCGAGCATTTTTTGTTCGGCTTTGGAAATTTTATCGCCGAAGCCAAGAAACCCGCCGGCAGCCTGCGCGACATCTTTCGCGTGGCCGATTAGATCTTTTTTAAGTGCATTCTTCTGTTGTTTGGTCAACTGTTCGCACAAGCCCTGTATGTAATGCTTCCACGCATTGAACAGCTTTACGTTCGGTTTGTATTTTAGCCAGCTTTTGAGCAGTGCGTAATCGGGGCTTTCTTTTGTGATGAATATTTCACATGCGGCGTCGAGTATGACCCGTCGTTCATTTTTGTCGATTTCGCCGTCCGCCCATGCGACTTCAATCAACGGAATCATCGCAAGAGACGCGATAACTTCCGGCCGAATCTCAAGCTCGACGAGTTTTTCCAGAACCTTGTCATTCGTAATGCCGGACACTGTGGCCAGCGACTTTTTCGACTCTTTCATTCGCTCCATTTTGTGAAGCTGGGCGATGAGTTCCCTGTCCTTCTTGATGAAAAAGAGGTCTTCTAAAGTTTGTGTTTGTTCTTTCTGGAAAAAATCCGATTCTATCATAAGGCACCTTGAATCAATTCAAATTCGTTTAACGTTTAGTCAACAGCATATCATCAAATCAACAAAAATCAATTTTTTTATAAGGAGGACGCTATGTCTATGAAAGTAATTTTGTCATTAATTTTGGTAAGTTCAATTATGTTCGCGGCGGGCTGTCATTTTCTGTACGATTTTTATCCCGCACAGATTAGCCCTTTGGCCGTCAAATACGCGGGCAGGGACGCTAACAGCATCGCGTGGTACGAAAAGAATCTGCACACCGCGCAAGAAGTCAGAAACGAGGTGATTGATGTTTATACCGGTGAACAGCTTCGGCTGGACTATCTTGCGAATCTCAATAAGGAAAAATATCAGCAGGTTCTCGGCGTTTTGGATGTGTCAATCAAACAGGCACAGGCAGACAGGCAATCGATGATTGGCACGATTGACCAGCCGGGCTGGCTGCTGACTGGTTTGCTGACGCTTCTGCCGGTAGGTTCGTATGTCGCGGGTTGGCGGACACTTTGGCCGAGCCACTACACAGAGGAAGAAGTCAAAGCTGAAGTAGCGAAAGCAACTGCGACAACCACTACAACAACGGCGTAAAATGAGTGAAGAGTTGAAGAATGCTTAATTTTGAATTTCAAATTAAATTCTTCACTCTTCACTATTAGTTATTCACTAAAGTTTTTTTCGTATGAACAGCAGACCGCCGATTCCGAGAATGGCGATTGTTGCCGGTTCTGGAATGGCTTTAAGCAGGTACGCGGTTTCAGTGCCGTTGAGTATTCCGACGCCGACAATCCAGCCGTCATCGTTAATGTCATAAGCGTATCGCAAGTTCCAGCCGAGTGATGGGTCTATTAAGTCATTGAGGTTTATATTGTGTCCGCTGTCGGTTGGGTCGAACATGCACGCTATGGCGTTGTTTTCGCTGTCCATTGCGTAGCCGATGATTTCGTTTGATATGTTGTTCGCGATGGCCAAACTGCCGAGGCCGTCGAGTAATGTGTTTGCTTTGCCGCCCGTTTCGTCGAAGAGGCACGCGACGCCCTCATTGCTTCCAACGATTTTTCCTGCGTCGTTTATTGAATATGCAAAGCTTTCTAAATCGCTAAGCGTGATGTTTCCACCACTATTGAAGATGCAGGCGAAGTAATTTCCGCCGGTGTCGGCTTCGATTCCAACGACTGTTCCGGTATTGTTAATGGAAAGCGCGTAGCTGTCTTTTGTACTTAATTGCGCATCGGTAGTGAAGTTGTATGCCTTGTTGTCATATCTGCCGACGGTTATGCCCGCGTTGTTAATTGCGATTGCCATGCCGTTTCCGGATTTTATTGATGCGACCGAGCCTGCACTGGTAGTGAAAGAACAAGCCGATGTGTCTGTGCTGCTGTTCTGCGACCAGCCGACGATTTGACCGCTGTCATTGATTGAGTATGCGTAGCTGTCGGAATAGCCGGCAAGTGCGCCGAGGTTTGTATTGCTTCCGCTGCCTGTGTTGTCAAAAAGGCATGCGATGGTTGTGCCGCTTGCGGTTTGCGCTCTGCCGACAATTACACCATCATTGTTAATACTATACGCATAGCTTGCTCCGCCGGTAGTGAGAGAACCGAGGTTTACAATTTCATAATCAACTGCCAGCGCAGAGTTGCAGAGTGCGAAAATTGCGAGCAGGATAAAAAATTGAAATGCGGACTTTGTGCGCGAACGCGCAACTACAAATCGGAAAATCTTCATAACTTCGTCTCTTCCAGAAAAACTACATTACATTAAACTGACATAATGAGCTTTTCTCCGATTTGGCTTTGTGATGAAACCAACTAACTCCCAATTGTGCGGTATTCTACCATAATCGCTTTAATTTGTCAAGAAAATTGTAACACTTTAGCCATATGTTTTTAATTGAGGAAAAATGGGGACAGGCACAGCACGCCGCTAAAAACCGCGGCTTAGCTTGAGCCAGTCCCCATTTTTCCGGACTTTCAGGCCCAAAACGCGGATTTTTGAATAGCATTTTGTTTGTTATTTTACCGGCATAAAATGACGATATAAACCGAGTATAAAATGTGTTTTATGCAGGAACTTTCTATATATGTCAGATAAACAACGCAAAATTCTTGTTATTGATGATAGTATGACAAACCTGACGCTGCTCAAGGCGCACCTTGGCAATATGGGGCTTGTTCCGCTTTTGGCAAGCAACGCGATTGAAGGTATCAACATTGCGATAGAGCAAAAGCCGGATGTTATTCTGCTCGACGTGATGATGCCGGATATTGACGGCTTCGAGACGTGCAGACGTTTGAAAGCGGATACACGTACATCTTCGATTCCGATAATTTTCGTTTCTGCAAAAGACCAGAGCGAAGATAAAATCAGCGGCCTGAAACTCGGCGCGATTGATTATGTAACCAAACCATTCAACAAAGGCGAACTGCAGGCACGCATCGGTATTGTTCTGAAGATGATAGACCTGCAGGAAAAACTTTTTTTGCAGGCGAATACTGACGAGCTTACGCAACTTGCCAACCGTCGGCACTTCTTCCAGATGCTCGACTATGAACTTCGACAGGCGAAAATCCGCGGCGGTTCTATCGCTGTGATGATGTTTGACGTTGATCATTTCAAGAAATTCAACGACACTTACGGCCATCTTTCAGGCGATAAAATTTTGCAGCAGGTCGGCAAGATTCTCAAAGAAAGCATTTATCCGATGGATATGGCTGCCCGTTACGGCGGCGAAGAATTTGTTATAATGATGCCTGGAATGCCGGTCGAGATTGCCACGCAAAGAGCCAACAAGCTCATCAAAATAATCGACGAAAGTCATTGGGAAGTCGATGGCAAAGAAATTTCCGTTACGTGCAGTGCAGGCGTTGCCGTTTTTGACGGCGGCGACAAGGCTGACCCGTACGAATTGATTCGCAGAGCTGACAATGCACTTTACACCGCGAAGAATCGCGGCAGAAATTGCGTTGTGCCGTATTCGGCGATAGATAAGCAGGAAGTTGTTACAACGCACGAAAGCAGCGATTTTCAGGAACTGCAGAGCAAAATATCCACGCTTGCGATGCAGGTTAAACAGCAGACGCTTGGGATCGTTCAATCGTTCACAAAAGCGATTGTCGGCAAAGACCCGTATCACGCAATTCATATGGACAATGTAAAGATTTATGTTCAGGCGATTGCCCGCAAGATGGAAGTTTCGCAAATATTGATTGAGCAGCTCGGCGTTTGTGCAACGCTGCACGACCTGGGCAAAATCGTAATTCCAAATGAAATTCTGCACAAACTCCAGCAGCTTAGCGAAGAAGAAATGAGGATTATGCAGCGGCATCCGATTGTCAGCGCTGAAATACTTTCGCCGATAGGTGTGTTCAATCAGGAGATTGTGATTATCCGTCATCATCACGAAAATTTCGACGGCACAGGATATCCAAACGGTCTTGTCGGGAAAAATATTCCGATAGGCGCCAGAATACTGGCGGTAGCAAATGTGTTTGACGCGATGACATCGGCCAAGCCGTGGAATCCAAATCCGAAATCAGGCGATGAATCGCTGAAAGAGATAGTAAGTTTGAGCGGTTCACAGTTCGACCCTGAAGTTGTGGATGCGTTCAAAAAGGTGTACGAAGAAAACAAAACCGCCTGGCCGCTTACACAGAAACAGCCAATAGATTCAATGGCGTTGAGTGTTTAAGATTGAAGAATGAAATTTTTAATTAAATATTAAATATTAAAAATTAAAAATTATTTCTTAATTCGTTTTGTAAGCTCGGTGATTTGTGCCTGAATTTTTTCATCAGACTTTTCCAGTTTCATAATTTTTCCGCAGGCGTGCATAACGGTAGTGTGGTCTCTTCCGCCGAGGTGGCCGCCGATTTCCTCAAGACTGTGGCTCGTTAAATTCCTCGCAAGGTACATACATATCTGCCGCGGCATTGTAATGCTCTGACTTCGCTTTTTGCTCTGCAAGTCAGCGGGGCGGACGTCGTAATACGTCGTAACGGCTTTTATAATGTCCGTTATTGTTATGCTTCTGTCGCCGCTGTCGGCATCGCCGAGAGTTGCCTTTGCGAAGTCTTTTGTGATTTCCTGTCCGCTGCTGCCGACCAGCGCGTAGATCATCGTTAATGCGCCTTCAATCTCGCGGATGTTGGCTTTTACTTTTGACGCGATATACTCGGCGGCATCATCCGTAATTTTCATTCCGCGAAGTTTGGCTTTTTTCTGCACAATCGCGATTCTTGTTTCATGAGTCGGCGGGTCGATTCTTGCCACCAGTCCGCATTTGAATCTGCTTGTAAGTCTTTCCGGAAGTGTCGGTATCTCGCCAGGCGGGGCGTCTGCGCTCAAGACGATTTGACTGCGATTGTCGTACAGCGCGTTGAACGTATGGAAAAATTCTTCCTGACTCTGGTCGCGTTCTCGCAGGAACTGTACATCGTCGATTACCAAAAGGTCAACCGTTCTGAACTGGTTCTTGAACTGCGCAAGTGTGCCGGCCTCAATCGCGTTGATGAATCGGTTTACAAATTCCTCACAGCTTATAAACTGAATCTTTGCGTTCGGCAGCGAATTTACCGTCTCACGGCAGATTGCGTGCAGCAGGTGCGTCTTGCCGAGTCCTACCGTTCCGTAAATGAACAGCGGATTATATGTTTGCCCCGGCGATTTGCTGACAGCTACGCAGCTTGCGTGCGCCAGACGATTGCACGGCCCGACAACGAAATTGTCGAACGTGTAGTCGGGATGAAGTTTGAGCGGAACGATTGGTCTGCTGACTTCGCCTGTGTGATTCTGGCCGGAGAATTTGACGGTTACAAGATGGCCGGTGATTTGCTGCGCAGCGAGCGTGAAACTGCTTGTGCAGACGTCCTGCAGGAAGCCTGCACTTTGAGCGTCCGGGCATTCGATTTCGAGTTGTCCGCCGCTGAAATTTTTATATTTTAACGTGTCAAACCAGCTTCTGCTGTTCACCGGGTCGAGAACCTTAACCCGGTCTATTATTGCATCAAATATTTCTGTTGAGTTTTGAGCCAAAGACTTCCTCACTTCGTATTACAGGATTTAAAGTATAGAATATAACTTAAGGCAACCTCTAAAAATTCATTTTGGCTTCGACCGGCTGCAATTCCCGCCGTCATCGTTATCGAGCCAAAATCGTCCTCAATGTAGGGTTGCAACTACACTTGCGGCGATTTTGACTCTGCTGCCTCGCCTGCGAAAATTTCGCTTGGTCTCGCTTTAAAAGCAATTTTTAGAGGCAGCCTTTAGCGAACATATAATAGTAAATTGTAAGTTTTTAGTTGTCAACTTAAAACTCATATCTTAATATTCTATCCTGTTTATACCACAGGTATATTAATATCGCGTTGAAATGTTAGTAAATCATAACACCAGCTTCGCTAAGTTGCGATGTACAGTCGCAGTTTTTTATTACCACCGGTATTAAGCAATTTTAAGGAAATGATATGGGAATTTTTACAAAGACACTTGATTATCTCAAAGGTCAGCTCGGCAAGACGCGAGACAAGATTAAATCTTCGCTGCAAAGTATCTTGACGCTCGGCCGGGACATCGACGATGCGCTTCTCGAACAGCTTGAGGAAACGCTTGTCGGCGACGACATCGGCATTGAGACGACAGAAAAACTCATCGGGGATTTACGCAAGGCGTACAAAGAGAAAAAAATTCTCAAGACAGACGACATCATCCCTTTCTTAAAAGAACATATGAAAGGTTACTGGCCGGAACAGGACAGGAAATTGAAATTGTCGCCGACTAAGCCGACGGTCATTCTTATCGCCGGTGTCAACGGCAGCGGCAAAACGACCAGCATTGCCAAACTGGCGTATATGTTGAGCCGGAATAAGGAAAAGGTAATCGTTGCCGCCTGCGATACGTTCCGCGCAGCAGCGGTAGAACAACTCACAATCTGGTCGCAGCGCATCGGCGTTGAAATCGTCAAGCATGAACAAAATTCCGACCCCGCGGCTGTTGCGTATGATGCCTGTGCAGCGGCTCTTGCCAGAAAAGCTGATTATCTGATTCTCGACACCGCAGGCAGACTGCACACGCAGAAAAACCTGATGAAGGAACTTGAAAAGATTCGCGATGTAGTAACAAAGCAAATCCCAACCGCGCCGCACGAAGTTTTACTTGTTCTCGATGCGACCACCGGCCAAAACGCGATTACGCAGGCCAAGATGTTCACGCAGTCGGTGAATGTCAGCGGCATCTTCCTTGCCAAACTCGACGGCACTGCTCGCGGCGGTATCGTTATCGCGATTAAAGACCAGCTTAATATTCCGGTAAAGTTTATCGGACTTGGCGAAAAGCCGGATGATATTGCCGAGTTTGACCCTGCGACTTTCGTTGAGGCATTATTTAATTGATGATTTCAAATAAACAATTAAACAAGGTCTTTTTGGAAATAACAGGTTATCAGTATTAAAAATGGCGTTTTGAAATAATGTAATTTTTGATGTAACTTGTTTGTCTGTAAGCGGTTAATAATAATTTTCTGCTTATTTTTTGCTTTTTGCCATTTTATTTGTTATAATGCGTTCGCTGCTTTCAGGAAAGGAACGAAGATTGGCAAGAATTAGAAGTTTTTATTATACGCAATGGCTACCGTTTACATCGAATAAGAAACGGATATTGTTGCTTGCCATTTTGAGTTACATCGCCTTGTGTTAAGTTACGTGATTTAACTTCTTAAAAATAGAGTTCGTACTCGGCCGACCTAAAAAGTCGGCCTTTTTTGTGCGCTATTTTTTGCATTTGACAACCAATCGGATTTTCCTTACTCTTTAAATCCGTTCCCGTAAGGGATTCAAGACCGTGTCATTCCCGCGCAGGTGGTTGAAAACCCCTGTAGGGGGAATCCAATTTTTGATATTTAATTTTTGAAATTTGATATGATAATAGTAACAGGTGGTGCAGGTTTTATCGGCTCGGCAATAGTTGCCGCTCTTAACGCTAAAGGAATTAAAGACATTCTTGTCGTCGATATTCTCGGCGGTGATGAGAAGTGGAAGAATCTTCGTAATTTAGCGTACACGGATTATCTCGAAGCGGACAATTTTCATGATATTATCACCGCGGGCAAATTCTTTTTGCCGGTCGAAGCGGTTTTTCATCTCGGCGCTTGTTCATCGACGACTGAAACGGACGCATCGTATTTAACAAAGGTTAATTTTGAGTATTCCAAAACTGTTGCGCAATTCGCGATGGACAAAAAGGCGAGATTCATTTACGCATCGAGCGCAGCAACTTACGGCGACGGCGAAAAAGGTTTCTGCGATGACGAAGCGATGCTTTCGCAGTTGCAGCCTTTGAATATGTATGGCTTTTCAAAGCAGATGTTCGACCTTTGGTCACAGAACAATGGAATGGCGAAAAAAATTGTCGGCCTGAAATATTTCAATGTTTTCGGCCCGAACGAATATCACAAAGCCGATATGCGAAGTTTTGTGCTGAAAGGTTTCCAGCAGATTAAGCAAACCGGTCGCGTAAAACTGTTCAAATCGTATAATCCGCAGTACAAGGACGGCTGTCAGATGCGAGATTTCCTGTATGTCAAGGATGCGGTCGATATGACGCTGTTTTTCCTTGAGAACAAAAAGGCCAATGGCGTTTTCAATGTCGGCACCGGCCGCGCACGCACATGGCTCGATGTGGCTAATGCGATGTTTGCCGCGTTGGATATGCAGCCGAGCATTGATTTTATTGATATGCCGAGTATGTTGCGGGATAAGTACCAGTATTTCACACAGGCGGAAATCGGCAAGATTCGCGGAGCAGGCTATAAAAAGGAAATCACTTCGCTCGAAGATGCTGTCAGAGATTATGTGCAGAATTATTTAGCTGGTGAAAAGTATCTGTCTGCTTAAAAAATTGTAGTTAAATAAAAATTAGTGTTAATTCGTGTTCATTCGTGGTTTCAAATTTTTTACCCGCAACAGCACAAGAAATGGCCTCGCGTGGCTGGAATCAGCCGGATGTCATTCTCGTTACCGGTGATGCGTATGTTGACCATCCGTCGTTTGGCGTTGCGCTGATTGGCCGATGGCTCGAAAAGCACGGCTTCAAAGTCGCGATACTCGCGCAGCCCGACTGGAAGAGCGCAGATGCGTTTCGGATTTTTGGTCCGCCTCGATTGTTCTGGGGCATAACTTCCGGCTCAATCGATTCACGCTTTAATAATTATACTTCGCTCGGCCACAAACGCAGAGAAGATGTTTATTCGCCCGGCGGCGCACTTGGCAAACGCCCTGACAAACCTTTGCTTGCTTACGCGGCAAGAGCAAGAGAAGCGTTCAAAAATATTCCAATTATCATCGGCGGCCTTGAGGCGAGTCTCAAGCGGCTTGTGCATTTTGATTACATTGAAAACCAGCTCAAACGCAGCGTTCTTGTTGACGCCAAAGCTGACATGCTCGTTCACGGTATGGGCGAACTTGCGACGCTTGAAATCGCCAGAAGACTTGCGGCAGGGCAGTCGATTCGTGAAATTACAAATATCGCCGGTACTGCTTATCCTGTCTATAAAGGCGTTATACCGCCTGAAGACGCGATTGAGCTTCCGTCACTTGAACAGCAGATTAGCAAGCCTGAAATGGCAATGGAATCGCAGTTGCTGTATCAAAATCAAATCGCTTCTGACGGTAAACCTGTGCTGCAAGACCATGGCGCAGCGAAAATTATCGTGATGCCGCCTGCCGAACCGCTCGACGAAAAAACGATGGACGAAATTTACGCTATGCCGTTCACAAAATGCTGGCATCCGATGTACGACAAACGAGGCGGCGTGCCCGCGCTTGAGCCGGTGCAGACTTCGATAATCACGCATCGCGGCTGTTTCGGCGGCTGTTCGTTCTGTTCGCTTTATTTCCATCAGGGCAAACAGATTTCCAGCCGGTCAGTTGGTTCGATACTTGAAGAAGCAAAGAAACTCACAACTGAAAAATTCTTCCGCGGCACGATTTCCGATATTGGCGGCCCGACGGCGAATATGTACGGTATGAAATGCGGGAATGATAAACCGTGCTTGCGGAATAGCTGTTTGTTCCCGACGCCGTGCAAATTTTTGAAAGCGGATTATTCACGGATGCTCAAGCTGATGGACGAGATTTTGAAATTCAGCAGGGCGGACAAACGCAAAATAAATGTTTACATCGCTTCAGGCGTTCGGCACGACCTTGCGCTGATGAATGATGATTATATAAATCTGCTGACGCAGCATTTTGTCGGCGGGCATTTGAAAGTTGCGCCGGAGCATTCTTGTCCGAGAGTGTTGCAGTTGATGGGCAAACCGCCGTTTGAGCTTTTCGAGCAGTTTGCGGACAAATTCGCCGAAGCGTCGAGAAAAGCGGGCAAGCAGCAGTATCTTGTTCCGTATTTCATTAGTTCGCACCCCGGCTGCACAGCCGATGACGCGCTGCAACTGACGGAGTATCTGTTGGATAAGAATTGGCGTTTGGAGCAGGTTCAGGATTTCACACCTGTGCCGCTGACGCTTTCGACTGCGATGTACGTTTCGGAAAAGGACACCAAGGGCAAAAAGATTTTCGTACCCAAAGGCCACAGCGACAAAAAATTGCAGTTAGCGCTTTTGCAGTACAGCCGACCGGAGTATCAGCAAATGTTGAAAAACTTCCTGTCGTCCAAAGGCCGAAAAGATTTGATTGCGAAATTAGGGAAGAATAAACATTATCGTTAATTTTTTTGTAAGGAAGGAACCTTGAACAAGAAAATTGTACCTTTAGCGTTACTGGCTTTATACGTCGTTGTATTCATTGTTTGTGCGATTTCGCCTTATGACAGGAATGTATGGTTTGCGGAAAACGCCCCGATTGTTTTGATTGTCATTGTTATTATTATTGTTTCGCATTTCCATCTTTTCAGTCCTTTAAGTTATATTATGATGTCTGTGCTTGTGATTCTGCATACTATCGGCGGACATTATACTTTCGAGAGGGTGCCGTTCGATTTTATAACGAATCTTTTCGGCTTTGAACGCAATCATTACGACAGGGTTGCTCATTTTTCGGTTGGTTTCTACGCATGTCCGATAGCTGAACTTTTGCTTGCGAAAAAATCACTCAATTCAAAATTGGTTTTGATTTTGTTTCCTGTTTTCGCAATCGTAACAGTCGCGGCGGGTTATGAAATTTTTGAATGGCTGTACGCTGTCAACGCGGATAAAGAAGCGGGTATAGCTGTGCTTGGTTCGCAGGGCGATATCTGGGATGCGCAAAAAGATATGCTTGCGGATACTCTGGGAGCTTGTTTTACGATGGTGGTTTTCTGGCTGACAAACCGCAAAAAACTTAACGAAATCAATTAGCCGATTCTGCGTTGCACTTATAGTGTTTTTGGCATATAATATTGAATAGCTTATGATATACATATATGAAATAATAATAATCGTTGTGATGTTGGTTTTTAACGCCATTTTTGCGGCGTATGAAATGGCGATTGCGTCTGTAACTTCGGCTCGGCTGGAGGTTCTTCGCGGCGAAAACAAAAAGGGCGCAAACGAAGCGGTCTTCATGAAAAACAATATGGAGGCCAGTCTTGCGGTTATTCAGCTTGGTATCACACTGGCGGGCGCATTCGCAGCGGCCACCGGCGGCGCAGGCATCGGCGAAAGTCTAACGCCGTATCTTGTCAAAACGTTCGGGCTTCATCTGATTCTCGCACGCACAATTTCGATTATTTTTCTAATCATTCCATATACATTCATCGTTATGGTTTTTGGCGAACTTGTGCCGAAGATGCTGGCTCTTAAAAACAAAGAGAGAATTATTTTGCTGCTGTCTCCGCATATGAAGCGTCTGGCAACCGTCGTTAATCCGATTATTTCGATAATTGAAGTGATAGTGAAACGCCTTGTAAGTCTTGTAACGAGTTTTAGCCCGCTGAAAGGTATCGAACGCACGCACGGCTTTTACGATTTTCGCGCAGCGGTTTCACTCGCAAGGGCGTCGAAACTGCTTAACGCTCATCAGGAAAAAATCGTACTGTCAAGCGCGCTGCTGTCTATTCGGCCGGTGAAGGAGATTATCATTCCCGCGCAGGACATTGCGATGGTTTGGTCTGAAGACAGTCTGATGGAAGCGCTCGTCAGGGCGCATTTGGATATGCACACGAGATTTCCCACCTGCCGGGTTAAGAACGACCCGCAGACAATCGAGGGATACATAAATTTCAAGGATATCGTATATGCCCTTAAAACAGTGCCTGCCGATCCATCGCTTAAAGGCATTGTGCGAACGATAAAAAAAATCGACGGCGAGCATACTATTTCGCAGGCGATGGAAAAAATGATTCAGGAAAAACTGCACATCGCTGTTGTTACCGGCAAAGATGGCAAAATTATGGGTATGGTAACGCTTGAGGACATTCTCGAAGAGCTGGTCGGTGAGATTGAAGACGAGTTCGACTATCTGCCGACGCACATAAGTTCGTGCGGTTCGGACTGCTGGATTATGGGCGGCGGGCTGCCGATGAGCAAGGTCTATTCGACACTGGGCAGAAATTTTGCGGTTCAGGAGGGCGAAAAAATGCCCACGCTTAACGAATGGATTATGCAGCGGGCCAATCGTGAACTTGAGGGCGGCGAAGTTATCGAAGCTGATAACGTTAGAGTTGTTGTGCGAAAATTCAGACGCAAAAAAATATCCGAAGCCCTCGTCGGCCTAAAACCACAGCCCCAGCCGTAACGCAGAGAAATCAGAAAATCGCTTTTACCACTTCTATCGGTTCGACTCTATACACAGAGCCTTTTCCCTCGAAGAAATTGTGTTGTTCGATGAGATGAATATTCAAATCCGTCCATTTGACGATTATTCCAGTTTGGGTGTTTTTTACGAAAGTGATTCTTTTGGCATATCTGCACGAATCAGGCCACGGACACGTTATAATGCCCTTGGCTTCCTCAACTCTCGTCTCGTGTGTTTTGTCAATATTTGTCCAGTTGCCCATAGCGGGTATTGCCTTTTTTGTAATTTCTTTCATTCGTTCGACTAATGTCGAGATAGTTTTTTCCGCCTTGGCGAGTTCGGCTAAATCATTGCTGATTATTTCATCCAGGTTCCGGGAATCTGTTCCCAAAAAACCGCCTGCCACAACAACTGACGAACGTAATATATTGTCCAAATTTTCCAAATCAGAAAGCTTTTTCATATTCCATCTCTTTATTCGAACTTGTCATAGAAAATATTTTCTTCTTTTGTTCCCATTTCTTTCAGAACTTTTACAGATGCGTCAATCATACCCGGACTTCCGCAAAGATATGCTTCGCTCTCGGCTGCGTTTTTTAAATCTTCACGAACGACCTGTGTTATGAGCCCGGTTTTTCCGTTCCAATTTTCACCCTCATCAGGCGATGCGACGGCAGGTATGAATTTGAAGTCTGCCAGTTCTTTTTCAAATTGACTCATCAGCTTAAGGCCGCATAAATCTTTTACTTTATTTGCACCGAGGTAAAGCACAGCCTTGCGTTTGCTGCCGGTATTTTTCAGATTATGCAGCATACATTTAATTGCTGATATGCCCGAGCCGCCTGCGATAAAGACTATTGGCGTGTTTGTATCAGACAGTTTGAATTGACCGTAGGGGCCGCCGAGCCGTATGTTATCACCGACTTTCAGATATTTGAAGCAATATGTTGTGGATATGCCGTCCGGCGCAAGACGCATAATAAATTCAATATGGTTTTTATCGGAAGGGTCCGACGAGATAGAGTATGCTCGGACAGTTGGCTGACTGGATTTTTCATAAACCGGAACAAACAGATGCATATATTGTCCCGGCGTGTAATCTAATTGCCCGCCGGCCGGCAGTTCAAATCTTAATTGTTTTATGTCGTAGTTAAGGTCGGTTATTTCAACGCATTTGCAGCTATATTCTTTGACGGCAAAAAGTTCAGGCGGGATAATAATTTTTAAATCTTTTTCGACTTTGACCTGACAGGACAGTCGGACATTCGATTGTTTTTCCTTATCGTTAAGCAGCGGCTCTTCGCTCGCAAGCACAGGGCCTGCGCCTTCGAGAACCTTTAGCTTGCACAGCCCGCATTTAGCTTTGCCTCCGCAAGCGGTGGGGATAAATATTTTTTGTCGGCGAAGCGTTGAAAGCAGACTCTTGCCGCCCTCAACTTCGATTTCCTTTTCTTCGTTAATCTTTATTTTATACATTTTTTGCCGTGGAGATGTATTGTCGATGCTGTCTGCTTTTTGGGAATCTGCCATCTATCCAATCCTTTTTTTTACGGCTTTTCTGCTTTTTATCATATTTCTTTTAATAAATCAAATTAAGAGTTTAATTGATGGGGCGATTGTTTGCGGGGAATCAATATTTTTTTTCGGACGTTCCCCGGAAGAGTGTATGCTATTTTGTGAAAAATTTTATGAAATTTACATTTAGACAGCAGGGATGTATTAAGCTATTCCAAGAGTAATTGCGCGTTTTACAAGGTCTGCGGCTGTTTTTGCACCTAATTTATGCATTACTCTATTTCGATGATATTCTATTGTTCGTTCGGTTCGGTTGATTTGTTGTGATATTTCCTTGTTTGTATGTCCTGCTACTATGAGGTCTAATATCTCTGTTTCTCTTTTTGTTAAGTTGTTGTCTTCAAAGGGTTTACATAGTGTTGTCTCAAGAAGCTCATCGTTTTGGAAACGTGAATATTCCGGAGAGATACTTTTTTCCAACAATAATTCTTGAGCATCGGCCATGAGACAGCCCTCTGTATTTATTTTTGTTCCAGTTTACAGTCCTTACCAATTTGATTCTCGCAAGAAGCCGGCGTAACTTAAGTGGGAAATTTCCTTATTTCTGGTATTTTCCGAAGTTAATACATCCTATAAAATGCCGAAAATACTATAAGAGAGAAATATAAATAGAGTTAAAACCGCAACTTGCGGGGAAATTAAGCGGAAGGATCATAAAATGTTCAAAGCAAAAACAATAATGTCCAGGAACGTGATAAGTGTGAAAAGGGACACAGAGGTTTACGATGCGATTAGAACTTTAGATGCGAATGATATTACAGGCTTGCCGGTCGTCAACGATGATATGACCATTGCCGGCATTATTACCGAGAAAGACGTTCTAAGTTTGCTGTATGATACAGACAACAAATCCAGCAAAGTAGAGGATTTTATGACAAAGGGCATTGTCAGTTTCAACGAGGACGACAGTCTCATAGACATCACGGAGTGTTTGATAGAAAACAGTTTCCGAAGAGTGCCTATCACATCCGGCGGAAAGCTTGTTGGAATTATCAGCCGCAAAGACATTATCAGTTACATTTTGAAATTGAGACATCAGGATAAAAGTCATTCGTAGAAAGTTGAAACTTTGCAGCAGAATGTGATAAAAATCCTGTTAGTGGAAGATAATGAGTCGGACATTATTCTGACACGGAAAATGCTGTCTGGATACAGCCGCAGAGTCAGGTTTTCTGTCGATTCAGCAACGACATTGAAGCAGGCGGTTGAGTGCCTTTCCGGGGACGAGAAAAGGTATGACGTGGTGCTGCTCGATATGGGGCTGCCGGACAGCAACGGATTAGAAACCATTCAAAGGGTTAGTCAGGCCAATCCATATGTGCCTATCGTTGTTTTAACAGGCTTGTCCGATGAGGAAACCGGCCTGGCAACGATACAAAATGGCGCATCGGATTATCTTGTCAAAGATAAGTTGTCGCCGGATATACTGGTTCGAACGGTTCTTTTTTCAATCGAACGCAAGCAATCGGAAGAAGAACGCGAAAAAATGCTTTTCTTTCAGTTAGGTTTAAATTCACTCCAGCAGTCTCTTCTTAAAAATAGTCCACTTGAAGAACGGCTCAAAAGGGTAACAGACGATATTATACAATATTTCGACGTGGATTTTTGCCGTCTGTGGCTGGTTCGGAATGGCGATAAATGTGAAACCTGTATGCACGCGCAGACGAATGACCCGATACACGTCTGTCAGAACAGAGAAAAATGTTTGCACATGGTTTCCAGTTCGGGAAGATATACAAATATAGACGGTCCGGTTCACGGACGTGTTCCAATCGGTTGTTATAAAATTGGGAAAATTGCCAGTCGTGAAGAGCATAAATTCCACATTAAAGACGCTCAAACTGATGTTAATGTTCTGGACAATCAGTGGGCCAAAGAACTTGGCTTAAAGTCCTTCGCGGGATACCAGCTCTGTCTTGAAGGCGGCGATGTTTTGGGGGTTTTAGGACTATTCTCACAGAAGATTATTGAGCCTTGTGAAGAAGCGATGCTGGATGTTATCAGCAGTAATGTCGCTATGACTGTTCATCAGTCTATAATGTCAGAACAAATTCGGGAGAGCGAAGAGAGATATCGTGAGCTTTTTGACGGCTCCAATGACGCGTTAATGACAATGGAGCCGCTCTCGTGGAATTTTACATCGTGTAACAGGGCGACTTTAAAATTATTCAGAGTTTCAGACGCGGAACAGTTTAAAAAGCTTACGCTGTGGGAGTTATCGCCGGAATATCAGCCGGATGGGAATCTTTCATCTGTCAGGGGCAGGGAGATGGTCGAAAGAGCATTAAAGGAAGGTTCCGCATATTTTGAATGGCTGCACAAGAGATTAGACGGCGAGGAATTGTATACTACAATTTTACTCACCAGAATCGAAAAGGCCGGCGTACACTTTATCCATGCGACAGTTCGCGATATCACTGAATCCAAAATAGCGGAAGAAGAATTGCGATGGAAAAGTGCTCTACTCGAGTCGCAGGTGGAAGCGAGTCTTGATGGTGTGTTTGTCGCGGATAAACTCGGACAAAAGGTTCTGATAAACAAACGTCTGATTCATATGTGGAATATTCCGTATGAGCTGATTGAAAATCAGGATACCGGTTTATTTCTGAAATATTCTGCGGATATAGCGGAAAATCCGACACAGGTTCTTGAGAAAATAAAATATCTTGGTGAGCATCCCCACGAAACAAGCAGAGATGAAATAGAGTATAAAGATGGTACAGTGCTTGATATGTATTCATCGCCCATTACTGATAAAGTCGGCAAACATCTGGGCAGAATCTGGACTTTCCGGGATATTACAGACCGCAAGAAAGCGGAAATCGCCATAAAGCAAAATGCTACCGTTATCAACAGTATTTTCCTTGCTGCGCCGGTCGGCATAACGCTTATGAAAAAACGAATCTTTAGCAAAATGAACGACTTGTTTGCTGAAATACCCGGCTATAGTCGTGAAGAACTTATCGGCCAATCTTCGCTTATGTTGTATCCGGACAGAAACGAATATGAAAAGGTTGGTATGGGACTTTATACAAATCTTTTCAAAAATGGACGCAACAGTGTGGAGTCCAAATGGCGGCGAAAAGACGGCACTTTGGTAGATATATTATTGAATTCTTCGCCGCTTGACGTTAATGACCCGATGATGGGTGAAGTGGTTACTGTGCTGGATATAAGCGACCTTAAACGTTCGCAGGAGGCTATTCTGCGTGAGCGTAATAAAGCACAGAGCTATCTCGATGTCGCCGGCGTGATTATGCTTGTTCTTAATGAAGATTTGACAGTGCATCGAATCAATAATAAAGGCTGTGAGATTCTGGGATATGAGGAACATGATATCATTGATCGCAACTGGTGTGATAAATGTATTCCTGAAGAATTCAGGAACGATACACGAGACATTTACAATTTGATTTTCAAAGGCAAGGTAGAAGATTTCGAATATCATGAGGGTACTGTGCTGGCCAAAGACGGAAAAAGGCGTTTGGTTGCGTGGCACAATTCCGTATTGAAAGATAAAAAGGGCAATATAAAATCCATATTAAGTTCAGGTGAGGACATAACCGAGCGCAAGGAAGCTGAAGAGGCGATTAAAAAGGCTTATAAGGAACTTGAAAAAGCCAACAGTGATTTGAAAAATATGCAGATGCAGATTATTCAGAGTGAAAAACTCGCATCGATTGGTCAGCTTGCCGCAGGCGTTGCGCACGAAATGAACACGCCGGTCGGATTTGTCGCCTGCAATTTTGAAACGCTGGAAAAATATCTCGAAAAGTTCAAGAAGCTGCTTGAAATGTACAACCATCTTTCTCTTGAAGCTCCGAATTTGGAGAAGAACAAGATACTTGACCATTATGAGACGATTAAAAAGATGGCGCAGGATATGAAGATCGATTTCATAATCGAGGATATCGAATCGCTGTTTAGCGAATCGAAAGAGGGGCTAACCAGAGTTACGACAATTATACAAAACCTTAGAGATTTTTCGAGAATAGACCAGATTGAATCGTTCGACCAGTTCGATTTGAATCACGGCATAGAATCTACCCTGGCGGTAGCGAGGAATACGATAAAGTATCAGGCTAATGTGATAACGGAATTTGCTGATATTCCAAAAGTGATGTGCACTGGAAGCCAGATTAATCAGGTGCTGCTGAACATTCTTGTCAATGCTGCTCACGCCATAGAATCGCAGCAAATGGATGAAATGGGCACTGTTAAAATACGAACTTATGCGGATGAGGATTACGTAAGCTGTGAAATCGAAGACAACGGCCCTGGAATTCCTCCGGAATATCTGAAGAAGATTTATGAGCCGTTTTTCACTACCAAGCCGGCCGGCAAAGGCACAGGGCTTGGACTTTCGGTTTCGTATGATATTATCGTTAATAAGCATAAAGGCGAACTACAGGTAGATAGTACGTTGGGTAAGGGAACTAAATTCACCATAAAGCTGCCGTTGAAAACGACGATAGATACACAACATCTTGAAAATCAAATTTCTGTTGACGCGGCGAATCAAGAAAATATAGGAGAAAGGGTATAATTATGGAGTCAAGAACTATTCTTTTTGTTGATGATGACAAGTTTGTACTTAGCTCTTTAAGACGTGGGCTGATTGACGAACCATATAACAAATTATTTGCTGAAAGCGGCAAAGAAGCGCTGGTACTGCTCGAGCAGAATGAAGTTCACGTTATTGTGACTGATATGAGAATGCCGGAGATGCTCGGTCTGGAGCTTTTGAAAATCGTCAAGGAGAGGTATCCGCACATTATTCGGCTCGTTCTTTCCGGATATACGCACGTAAGTACGCTGCTGACTGCGATTAATCAGGGAGAGATTTTCAGATATATTACCAAACCGTGGAAGCTGGAAGAGGAATTTAAACCTACTATGCGGCAGGCTATCGATTTTTATAATGCCACATCGGCATACGCAAAGCAAAAGCAGCAGACTACGTGATTTATGAGTTATACCAAGGGGCATTAAAAAATACCTGTGGTATTAGTCCCTATACATCCAGTCCCATCTTGTTGGAATTTGTTTTTGCCGGATTTTTTGTGCCATTTCTTTATTTTCTTTTTTCAGCTCATGCTCATAAATATATCTTCGTTCGCAATTGTTATATCTTGAAAAATTCTTTTGCATGGCTGATGACGGATAGAAATCCACAGCGCAGTAATATGTCTTTAAGTCGGGAATGTATTTATAATCGCACTGCGTTACGATTCCAACCATATTGTTTTTTAAAGTTTCGCAGATAACAACATCGCCGTTTTTGAACATTGGAGCGGGGGCGTTGGCGGCAGGATTACGAAGTCGTTCTGTACACCCGGCTGACATAAACATCATCAGCAACAACGCCGGTATCAACAGTTGTTTATTCATTTATGAGACTCCTATACGCAAATAAAAGCCGAAAATAGACAATTGTCTATTTCTGACTTATATTTAAAACATAATAATTGGAGGTGTATTTGTCAAATTGCAGAATGCACTAAAGATGTGTAAGAGATGTAATAATTTTTATCTTTTTGGCGTACTGCCCGGCTGGTTTGAAAGTTTTTGAAGTCTGCCGTTGAGGATTTTTACGACCTCGGCATTGCGGCGCTGAAGGCTGTTAAGCTCGTCGGTTACTTCATCTAATTTCTCTTTCATAGCTGTCGTTTCAGTTTTCGAAGTATCCAGTTGGCTGCGGGCGCCTGTGAGTTCGGAATAGGCTTTCAGAACTTCGGCGTTTAGTTTTTCGGCTTCAGCTTTGGAATCCGACAGTTTTGTTTCGAGTTTCGCGGTGTTTACCGCTTTGTCGTTCAGGAGTTTATTATTTTTGTACAAATCCAAATACATAAAAGCCGAACCGACAAGGCAGACTCCCAGAGCGATAGCAGTGCATTTCCATATAAATTTGGCTTTTGTCTGGTCTGTTATGATGTCAAGGAGAATGCTGTTGTTTATATGCAGCTTCTTTTCGACTTTTTTGGATGCGTTGCCTTGCGTCTCTAATGAGTCGAGAATAGAATCTTCCGAGGCTAATACCTCGTTCAATTCATCCATAACAGCACTGTTCGTTTTATTTTTCATAATCCGTCCCAAGTAACGGTAATAGTTTGTGTGGCTGTATAATCGCCCGCATCGGAGACTTCATTAGGCCTGTTGCTTGCCTGAACATGCAGCGTTACCTGCACATTAGTGTCGCCTCCTGCTTGCTGAATATGCAAACCGTCGGAGAGAAAAGTGTCATAAGCTACATATTCTGTCATGCTGGTTCCGCCTGAACCGCTTGTCCCGTCGCCGTCAAAGGTTAGCTTGTATTCTGTTACAAGGGTGTCTGTTCCGTTACTTAATTGTGCCGCAGTGGTATTGTCAGCTGTTATAACAGCTTCAGGGTCAGCTCCGCTAATAGTAAGAGTTATGGTAGAAGAGCCTTCGCGGACATCAGACTGTTTGGAAATGTTTGTCAGTGAAATTGTCGCAGGATTGAAAGTGCCCCATACATATTCATTGACAGCGCATATAATTTGCGGCAATGTGATTATTGCCAGTACCATTACAACAAAATGTTTGTTTGAAAACATCATTTCTTTTTATTTTCGTTAGTCGCTTCGGAATCGACTGCCAACAGCGAAATTGCTTCCTGCAACATTTGTCTTTCCTGTTCAGGCGTCATTTCATTATTCGATGACGATACCTTAGAGATATTGTTTCCGCTGTCCATCTGGTCGTCGAGAAGGGTTACTGCATTGTTTAGAGACTTAATTTCTTCGTCTGTTTGTTTCTTTATTTTATTCTTTTCGTTTCTTGCAAACACTTCCGGCGAACGCAGCTTTTCTGTTTCTTTGGCGGCGTCAATCAGTTGATTACGGTCTGCGAATGCTATCTCATTATCCCTCATTAACTGCGGGGTAATGAAAATCATAACTTCTTTTTTCGTTGTGGTGTCTTCTTTGCTCTTGAAAAGACCGCCCACTACCGGCATATCGCCCAAAAGCGGGAATTTCCCGTGATTTGTCGATTCCTGTGTTTCGATAAGTCCGCCGATTACGATGGCGTCGCCTTCTCTTACGCGGACGTGTGTATCGGCTTTACGTCTGCGAATTACAGGCAAATCGCTGCTTGATGTTGCGCTTGCACTGCCTGTGCTTTGCGAATTGCGTCTGGACGCGACATCGCTGACTTCAGTTTGTACGTCAATGGTAATGTATCCATCTTCGCCGATGTGCGGCGTCATTTCAAGCGAAACGCCTGACTTAATAACTTCAAGCTCTGTTCGCAGAGATGTGCCGTAAAGGTCGGTGATAATGGTGTAATATTCATCCAATGAAATATCTATTTTTGCTTTTTGGCCGTTGAGTGTCGCTACTCTTGGCCTTGACCTTATGCTTGCTTTTTTCTCTTCAATCAATGCGCGAAGAGTCAAATTCAGTTGCAGTAAATTGCTTGCCGCTACGCTTGTATAACCTGCAAGTCCTGCGAAGCCGGCAACGCCTTTTGCCATACTAAACGATGTATGTGCCCCTAAAATATCCCAGTCAAGTCCGAACTCGTCGCTTGTGCCTTCCCAAAGGTCAACGACAAGCACTTCGAGCATAACCTGTTCCTGTGGGACGTCGAGTTTCTTTATGATATCCAATATATGTTCAGATATTTCAGGAACTGCGTAAATCAGAGCTTCGTTATCTCTTTGTCCGCTGGTTACGTATTCCTGCAAAGACTTCGGCAGTGAATCGTGAAGATGTTTTGCTGATATATAATTGAGATACACCGGCATTGAGTTTACAGTCTCCACTGTGCTTGGACACATCGGGTCGCCGCAGGAAATCAGGTAAAACCTGTCACTTTTCTTCTTTACAAAAAGTCCCTGACCGACGATGAGTTCATTGATACATTCTTCCAGCGGTTTGCCTTTTGCTGCGTCCAGTGAGACCATTAGGTCTGGTACGTGAGGACAGGTCGCCAGAATAACGCCGTTCTCAACTGATATATCGCGGAAAATTTGGCTTAATGGTACATCTACCCAGACATTTTTGACAATGACTTCATCTTTGGACGCTTTTTCAGCAGCTCCGCAGAGAATCCCTGATAATAGTATCATAACTATTATAGCTGTCTTATTAAAATGTCTGATGTTATTTATCATTAAAACCTTAATCTATCGTTATAGTTATAGGAACACTGTACTGGACGGTTTGTTTTTTTGTTGTGCTTTCCAAACCGGACTCTTCCATTTCAATTATTACTGACCATTTATAAACTCCGGCTTTTGCATCCGCAGGCACTTTGATTGAGCAGGGCATTGATGTTGAGCTGTTTGGAGCCAGTGTAAAGTCGGATGTTTTGAGTTCGAGCCAGTCGTGTTCGGATTTTTCAATACGGCAATTAGCTGCGATAGTATTCAAACCCTGATTTTTAATCTGGAAACTTATGCTTGTGTTGCGGCCGGGATTCAATTTTAAATCAATCTTTTCCGGTGCGAACTCGAGCTTTGTTATGTTATTTTCATTTCCAACATTTTTCGCCCATACGTCCGCCAAATCCTGACTTATGACTAATTCCGTGTCTTTCATCAGTTGGCGTTTGCTGTCTTCTGATGAGAATATTACGCGAAGTCTGTATTCGCCTGCCGGCAGGGGCTGCGACATTATACCTGTAAACCATCTGGTATCGCCCGGCAGAACATTATTTCTGCTGACATATAGCGGAACAGTCGCTATTTTTTTCATATTTTCATTATATATGTATGCCTTTGCTTTTGACTTAATAGAGATTAAACCTTCATTTTTTATCTTTGCTTTGATTTTTAAAGATTGTTTTTCATTTATTTTATATTGGTCGATTTCTGAAAGCTCTTTTTTAAGTGGACCCGTCTCAAAAGCAGGTATTATGACATTTACATCCGTAATAGTGCCGCGTTCAACGTGGGTTCGGCGAACGACGCGAATAAACAAACCAGTTGCTGTACGCAATTTGACTTGTACGCCTTTTTCACCTTCTTTTGTTTCACCCATTGAGACCATTGCAGAAGCCCAGTAATCGCCGTCTGCGTCCAATGGTGCGGTAACTGTGCCTTTTATTGTTTTTGATTCGCCGGGTTTGAGTGTGATTTCATTGGTATCGAGACTTATCCAGTCGGCCGCGGACCTCTCATGTTTATTTTCAGGTCCGAATGAAAGAACTCCCTCATCGGAAACCTTAAAATCGAGAATCTTAATTTTGACAGGACACGGACTTGTTTTTTGGTCTCGTTGATTATTTTCCAGACTGATAGTGAAACTTGCCTTTTTACCCGGCTTGACCTCAATATGCTGTGTTACAGGACTTACAGCCAGTCCTGCCAGAACAGTGTGCTGTAATACAAAAATGAGCAGAGTTACTAAGCCAACTCCCGTTGCCTTCCTTACTTGTGCTTTTCTTTCCATAGCTTTAATCCCTTAAATAATACAATTCCTGTTTCTGTTAGTTATCGCTGACCCATGAAGCTGTAATAGTCTGAACGGCCTGATAAAGACCGGAGTCTGCGACATTGTCTGTGTCGAAAGTTGCTTCAACTTCCAGCGTAACTTCAACGGCACCGTCAGTATTGAAATGGGTTATATCAAGCGGCTCGGCAAGAAAAAGGTTGTGTACCACGTATGCATCGGAACCGCTGGCAAGTATGGCAACAGCCGAAGCGCCGGTGGCAGGATCGCCATCGCCGTCAGTTGAGATTTTGTATTTTGTTACTAACGCGTCTTCATTGGCTCCACCGCCTCTTTGATGTGTCAGTTGTGAAGTGGCCGTGTTGTCTGCGCTAAGTTCGACATTACAGTTCGTCCATAAAGTATAGGCTGCACTGCCTTCAGGACTGCTGTTCTGTGCGGTAAGGTGGCCTTCCTGCGCATCGAGGTCGATAGCCGCAAAATTCGCTCCTTCCCACTCGATAATTGTATCGACGGTTACTGATATATCGCACGTCGCTGAATCATCACCTGGGTCGGCACCATAGAGTTTGGAGTTACAGCTTATCACCATAACACAAACAGCCAGTACTAACAAAATCCTATTCGTTTCCATTGTTTTATCCTTCATTAAGATTTTATACTTATGTAAAGCTTACAAAATATTTATAGTTAAAGCGCAAAAAATGCTTTGTAGACCTATTCGTCATTAATTTAGAAGGTTGTTATTTCGGAAAATACCTGATTTTAGCAATTTTCATCTGTTCGCAAGGTTTAAGTTTATTCACAAAAATAAGGCATTTCTTATGGGACACTAAACAGAGAAACTTTCAAATATATCCGTTGTAAGGTAATTTTCTTGATTATAGGACGTTAATTTGGTACAATAACAAATTATGAATTGCGTTAAATTTTTTATTTTATTTTTGGTTTTAAGCAGTTTCTCGCCGTTGGCAGGGGCTTTCCAGCCGCCTCCGCCGGCCTCTGCGACGTGCAGGATTACGTGCCGAGTTGCGGAAGTTATCGAATGGTCGGAAGCTTCATTCCAGGACATTGATTTAGGTGAGCTTTCACCAAAACGAACCGAGGCCGCCGGCCAATCTGTTCTTACTCTTTACACCAATGGCGATGTGATTATCACTGCTGATAATTCTGAAACTGCGAAGTTGTCCAATGGCCGATATCAGATTAGAACGCAATACCAGTTGCAGTGTGGTAGCGGTACTGTATCTACACAGTGGTGTGCTTATGATACGTTTCTAAAAGAGGCGGTGGAAATAATACACCGGCAGACCGATGGGGCGGTAGTGGTGATTTTGTCAGTGAAGGCGCAAACAAATGATTTTCGGCCCGGCAGCGGTGGTGAATACGCCGCAGTGCAGACTCTCACGGCTTGTTGGAAGTCGTAGAATCTTTTGGTTCTTCCATTTGTTCCTGTTTTGTATATCCTCGCAGTTTCTCTGTAAATTTTTTGATATTGTAGAAATCTTCTTCCGGTTCCGCGTCGGAAGTCTGCGAAGGGGCTGTTTTGTGAAGTTTTAATTCCAAATCTGCCATCGCAGAATCGGCAAGGATGGTTCGCAGGTTATCTATTTGTTTTTCCTGCTGTTTAGTTTTCATTTTCTCTTGCGCCAGTGCACCGTCCGATTCTATTTTCATCCGAACCATTCGCATTCCAAGTTCAGCTTTGAGTTTGGCGATATCTGCCTCGTACATAGCGGATTTTTTGGCAGTTTCGGTCTGAATCGTTTCAATTGCGCTGATATAGGCGTTTTCTTTGCCCTGACTGCGTGCCTTTTCGGTGTAGATTGCATCCTGTGTTTCGGCCAGCATTTTGGCCAATTTTTCACCGAATTCCGATTTGACATTGGCGATAGTCTGCTGCGCTTCGGTTCTGATTTGATGGACGGACTGTTCCGCTTCGGCCTTTATCTTTGTGAACATCTGTTCGTAAGTCTGCGACTTGGCTTCCATCTCTACTTTAAGAGCTGTTTCAGCGGCCTGTAATTTTCGCTGTTCGTTTGCGATTGTATTTTGAGCATCCTGCTGAACACTGGCCAGTGTCCCCTGTAAGTTCTTTTCCTTTTCCGAGATTTCGGTTTTGAGATTCGCAATGATTGTGTCGAATTCAATCTTTTGCGTTGTGAGTTTTTCTTCCGCACGCAGTTCAACTTCGGCGATTTTTCTGGTTAATTCCTCGACCTTTGCCTTTTCGATATTTAATTGCTCTTGTGTGCGTATTCGCGTTTTTGATTCCAGCGTTGCCAGAGCATCAGCTTTTTCTGCCTGCTGAACCTGCTCGACGAGTTTTTTATCCATTTCAGCTTTAACTTGAGCAATAGCGTCCTGATGCTGTGCTTTCAGTTCGCTGATTTCCTTTTGATAAGACCTGTATTTAATTTCGTTTTCAGTTTGCAGCCTTGCGATTGCCTCTTGAGTTTTCGCCTGTTCCTGAACGATTGACCGTATAGACTCGGCCTCGATTTCAGCGGTCTTTCTTATTAATTCATCAAATTTTGACTGTTCGTTGTGCAACTTGTCCTGTAATTCAGCTTTGAGCTTGATTTCAGAAGTCGCCACAACCTCGGCCTTGACTGTAAGCTGAATTTGAGCCGCGAGTTTCTCTTCGGACTGCTGTTTGATTTCCGCGATAGCTTTTTGCGATTCGGCTTTTACGTTTTCAATCTGCTCTTTGTAGTATTTTACTATTTTTTCGAATTCGCTTCTCTGTTCTGCGAAATTTTGTTCTGATTGCGTCTTTAGCTCTTCGAGTTTGTTTGTTAAATCGTCATTATTGCGTAACGCCAGATACAGATTTTCTTCAATTTTAGCTTTCGCTTTAGCTTCAAGTGCGACCTGTGCTTCAGCTTTGCCGGTGACCTGAATTTGCTCGGCGAGTTTTTCCGCATTTTGACGATTTATATCATTAATAGTGTTTTGTGATTCAGCTTTTACATTTTCAATTTGTTCTTTATAGTATTTTACAATTTTTTCAAATTCGCTTCTCTGCTCGGCGAATTTCTGTTCCGATTGTGATTTGAGTTCTTCGAGTTTATCTGTTAAATCATCATTGTTGTGTAACGCAAGCTGGAGATTTTCCTCGATTTTCGCTTTCGTGTTGGCTTCGAGTTTAGCCGTTGCCTCTGCTTTACCTGTAAGCTGAATTTGAGCCGCCAGTTTCTCTTCCATCTGCAGTTGAATATCCTCGATATCCTTCTGCGCCTCGGCCATCGCGGTTACGAGCTGTTCTCGGTAGGAATCGGCGGTCTTTTCAAATTCGTTTCTTTGCAGGGTTAATTTTTCATCCGCATTCTGCTGTGTCTGGGCGACATCCCTTTGCGCATCAGCTTTAACGATTTCGAGTTGTTTCTGCAGACCTTTAATAATCTTTTCAGATTCTATTTTTTGCGTTGTAAGTTTTTCTTCCGCCTGTAGTTTTATTTCAAGGGCATTCTTTTGTGACTCGGCTTTTGTGGCTTCAAGTTGTTCCTGATAGCGTTTTATCGTTTGTTCAAATTCCAGTTTTTGAGTCGCTAATTTTACATCATCCTGCAGTCTTGCCTCGGTGAGCTTTTTCTGTGATTCGGCTTTTATGCTTCCAATTTGTTCTTTATGATATTTTACGGTTTTTTCAAATTCGTTTTTTTGTTCCGCAAGTTTTTGTTCGTATTGTGATTTTTGTTCATCAGTCTTTTTTGTCAGCGTGTTGTTATTAAGCAGGGCGATTCGCAGATTCTCTTCAGCCTTGGCTTTTGCCTGTGCCTCCGATGCCGCCAGTGCTTCTGCTTTGGCCGTTAGTTCCGCCTGGTCGGCCAGTTTCTCATCGGCTTCGTACATTGCTTTCGCCAGCGAATGTTTTGCATCGGCGATGGTTTTTGTCAACGCGGTTTCGTATTCCTGTTTTAGTTTGGAGATTTCTTCTTTGTGAGTTTTTGAATTTGTTTCGAGTTCGGATTTGAGCGTAGAAATTGTCTGCTGTGCGTTTGTCTTCTCGAACGCGAGTGCTTTTCTCGTTTCCTCTTTGATTTCCGTTATTTGCTGCAAATATTTCGCTTCGGTTTGCGTCCATTCGTTTTTAAGCGTTTCAATCGCCTGATGTTTTTCGGCCTGCGCCTCGGCTCGTTCTCTGTTTATCGCCGCACAAGCATCTGCTTTTGTTCTGTCAATCTCTTCTGTCCGTTCGGAGTTCAGTTGAGCGGTTTTTTCCTGATAGAATAAATTAAGTTCCGCGGTCTTTTTAGTGAGTTCTTCTGCTTTTGCTTTTTCTTTATTAAACAGTTCTTCGGTATGTGTTTTCGCTTTTGATATTGTTTCTATCGCCGCTTCGGCGTTTTCCGCACGTTTCCGCAGATTTTCTATTTCTTCGTAGGCCTCGACTCTGATTTTGGCCAGGGCGTCTTTAGATTCTGTTTTGAGCAGGTCAACGATTTTTTCGTTTTCCGCCTTGAGATTGGCAATCTCATTTTCATAATACTTGGAGACGGTATGAATTTCCGTCCGCTGGCCTGTTATGAGTTGCTGTGATTTTGCCTGTTCTTCAGATAATGTTTTTTGGAACTCTGTTGTGATTTCCTGAATCTGCTGTTCAAGATTTAGTATCTTTTCACAATATTCCGCGTTTATATTTTTGATAAGCGATTGTGAGGTTGCCTGTTCTTGTGCGATGGCATCTGCCGCTTTTGTTTCGACTTCACAAATCTTTTTCTCGAGACTTTTCTCTTTCTCGGAGTATTCAGCTTTAAATTTTTCTGTTGTTTGTGCCAGTTTGGCCGCGGCAGTTGTTTTCTCTCTGTTTATCGTTTCCTGTGTATCGGCTTTTATGCGTTGAATTTCCGCTGAATTTTCCGCTTTGAGTTGCGCGACTATTTTTTCAGTGTCCGTTGTCAGCAGGGTGGCCGATTTTTTTGCATCGCTCCTGATTGTCGCGATACTCTGCTGCGATTCTGTTTTGATTTTTTCAAATTCTTCTTCGTAATGTCGTGTCTTTGTGTCAATCTCATTTTTCAGCGTCGAGATAATATCCTTCGCCTTTGCGTTTTCTTCAGCCGCTGATTTTTCTATCTGTGCGATCTGCCGGATGTAGTTTGCTTCTTTCTCGGCGTATTCGTCTTTGATGGTTGTTATTGCCTGATGAATCTCTGTCTTCGCAGCCGTTTTAGCCTTGTCCATCGCTGCTGATAGTTCTGATTTCACACGTGCCAGTTCGCTTGAGTGTTCCGATTTGAGCTGAATTATTTCTTTGTCCCGTTCGCTGATTTTAAGCGTCTGGCTGTTTAATTGTTCCTGAAGGCGTATTTTGTTTTTCGCTTCCAGTGCCGCCGCTGTTTGCGATTTTACGGTTTGCTCTATTTGGCCGGCAAGTCTTTCCTCATAATCGGCTTTAAGCTGAAAAATCGCCTGATGTGAATCAGATTTTATTTTCGCGATTTCTTCCTCATACCGTCGGCATTTGGAATCGTTCTCGATTTTGATAGCGTCTATGACATCTTCGGTTGACGCCTCTATTTGACGAATACGCTGTTCGTACTCTTTTTCTTTTTCCCTGCTTTCAGCTTTTACTGTATTTACTGTCTCTTTGGCTTCTCTGTATGCCTGTTCTTTTGTTTCGCTTAATATTTTGTTCGAGTCTAATTTAAGGCCTGATATCTCGGCGGAATGTTCTGCTTTGAGTTTTATTATATTTTCGTCCGCCTGTACCAGTCTGGCTGTTAGTTCCTCGATTTTTACTTTTTCTTTTTTCAGTTGTTCTATCGCCTGAAACTTTGCCTCGTTTTCAGAGTTTGCGACAGCTTCATTTTTCAGAATCTGCTGTAATTGAGAAGCGGATTTTACTTCTGCGTCTTTTTTAATATGTAAAATTATTTCGTTAAATTCTGATTTGGCTCTGGACAGTTCTTCGGCGTGTATTTGTGATTTTTCTTTCAGTTCCTGTTTGAGCGAAGATATTATTTCCTGATGTTTTGCCTTGTCTTCCGAAAGTGATTTTTCCGCTTTAGCTTCGGCTTCAGTTATGCGGAGTTTTAGATTTTTCTCTTTTTCCTCGTATTCAGCTTTAAGTTTCGCACTGTCCTTCTGATTTTGCGACAGGGCGGTTTCTTTTTCTTTTTTCAGTTTTCCTTCGAACTCTGATTTCAGTCGAAGTATTTCAGCGGATGATTCAGCCTTGAGTTTCGCAGTGTTATTTTGGTTTTCAGCTATTAGTTTGGTGATAACCTCGTTGTAGGCTTTGCTTTTTCTGTCCGCAGTGGCAACGATTTGATTTAGATGGTTGTCTGTTTCCTGGGACAGAGCCTGTCCGTCAGATTGAGGTGTCGATTCAGCCTTGAGCATTGCTTTGGCAATCAATTTCCCAATTTTAGGTTTGAATCTTAACAGAGACATACTAATCTTTCACTATTCATTAAAGACAAAACGTATTCATAACCATTTGTATTTATAAAAGGTTAGAACAGCTACATAATGTAATTTTCGGCATTTTATCGGAATAAACTGTAAAGTTATTGGTCCTAAACTAATATAAAAAATAGTTTTTTAGCTCATAAGTCATTTATATCTTATGTTTTAAGTATTAGGCAGCAGAAAACACGTCAAGCGACGCCTGTAAAACAACGATAACACCAAGGATAGACTAAATAAAATGGCAACATTAGCACCTAAAAATATTGAAGTGAAAAACGAAGTTCCATTCGGCCAATGGCTGGTATCAAAAGGGATAATCAGTCAGGACGAGTTGAGCGATGCGCTCAAGGAGCAGAAAAAGGCTGGCGGCAAGCTGGGCGAAGTGCTTTTGAGGCTCAAAAAGCAGGAATCAACCTCTATCACACGTTTTCTTGCAGACTATCTTTCAATGGAGTACAGATCACTTGAGGAAGTCAGCAAGATGGATATGACGGTTGCAAGACTGCTGCCAGAGGCAATTGCCAGGCGTTTTTGTCTTGTAGCGGTTGGAACAGATGATGAAAAGATTGTCGTCGCAATGGCCGACCCGCTGGATGTTGTCGCGGTCGATACGATTAAACAAAGGTTAAAGAAAGAACTGAAATTAGTTGTAAGCTCGCAGGAAGAAATCAACCATGCGATAGAATTGATTTATCATGGTTCAGATGTGGAAGAGCAGAGCCTTCGAGACCTTGTTGAAACTGAGATTGTTGAAGAGCAGCATGAAATTCAATCTCTAAAAGACAGCCAGGACGAGATTGAAAATACAACTCCTGAAGCTGCTACGCAGGCTCCTGTTATACGTTTCGTGGATTTGCTTTTGAGCCAGGCCGTGAAGAGCAGGGCAAGCGATATTCACGTTGAGCCGCAGGAAAACACTATGGATATACGTATGCGTATAGATGGTGTGCTGCGGGATATGGTTCCGCCTGCCAGAAAGATGCAGGCCGCTGTTGTTACAAGAATTAAAATTCTTTCGGATATGGACATTGCCGAGCATCGTTTGCCGCAGGACGGTCGTTTCAAAATTAAAACCGCAGGCAGAGACATTGATGTTCGTGTTTCGCTCATTCCGGTTATCTACGGCGAAAAAATCGTTATGCGTATTCTCGACGCAGGCGCCTTGAATCACGACATTACGCAGCTTGGTTTTGAACCGAAGCGGATGGAGGAGTTTAAGACGATACTTAGTCAGCCGCATGGAATTATTGTCATTACAGGCCCTACAGGAAGCGGTAAAAGTACGACATTGTACTCGGCGTTGAATTATTTGAAGAGTCCGACTGAAAACATCACAACGGTTGAAGACCCGGTTGAATATAGATTGAAGGGCATAAATCAAATTCAGGTAAAATCAGAAATAGGGCTTGATTTCGCGTCCTGTTTGAGAGCGATTTTAAGACAGGACCCTGATGTGATTTTGGTTGGCGAAATACGTGATAAGGAAACTGTTGAAATAGCGATTAAGGCTTCGCTTACAGGCCACCTTGTGTTGAGCACATTCCACACAAACGATGCGCCAAGCGCGATCAGCAGATTGATATATATGGGTATTGAGCCGTATTTGCTTGTATCTTCGCTTAATCTGATTATTGCGCAAAGACTTGTAAGGAGGATTTGCGAACATTGCAAAGAGCCTGTCGAGTTGAGCGAAGAATTGCTTAGGCGTTTGAAATTTACTCCGGAGCAGGTCAAAAATGGCAATATATGCAAAGGCAAAGGCTGCTCTGCCTGTGGATGGTCCGGATATAAAGGCAGAATGCCGATTTTTGAATTTCTTGTTATTGATAATGATATTCGTGAATTAATCATTAAAGGCGGCAATGAGATGGATATCAGGGCAATGTCCCGTAAAAAGGGCTATGACGGGCTGCTTGAGTGCGGTGCCGGCAAAATTTTGCTGGGCATGACGACAGCCGAAGAAGTGCTTAGTGTTGCTTTTACTGAAAACATATCGGGGTAATATCGAAGCATAATTATTAATTAACCGAGTGTTTAATAATGCCGATAGCGTTAAATGGGTTGTAGAAATCAGGTATTAGTATGCAGGTTTATAGTTATACAGTTAAAACTTTTGCCGGCGAGCGTAAGGAAGGCGTCAAGCAGGCTGCTTCAGTCAATGAGCTTTCGGGCTGGCTGCGAGAGCAGGGCTTTATACCTATAAAAGTGCATGAGATATCTTCGGAAAGAAAAAAGAAATCGAGTAGTTCTTCGCGTAAGAAAGTCAAGGCCGCCGAATTGTCTGCGGTTTATTGGCAGTTGACCACGATGCTTGAAAGTGGTGTTCCGGTAGCGACGGCTTTGGGGACTATTGCCGAAGATATTGAGAATGCGTATCTGCAAACAATAGTTAAGGATATTTTGGCGAAAGTTAATAAAGGCGAACCCTTTTCAGTTGGTATTGCCGACTATCCCAAAGTATTTAACAAAATAACATGCGCGATGATTTTGGCAGGTGAAACGAGTGGTAATTTGCCGGATTCGCTGAAAAGGCTTGCCGAGTATTTTGACGGCAGGGACAAGTTCAGCAAAAAAGTCAAGGTTGCGCTTGCGTATCCGATTTTCGTACTGATTTTTATCGTTTTGCTCGTTGTGTTTATGATGAGTTTTATCGTACCGCGATTCAAAATGATTTTTGACCAGTTAGGCGGGGAACTGCCCGCTTTTACACGCGGGTTTATGGCAGTGTATGATATGCTTCGTCATTATATTGTTTTTATGGTTCCTGCGATTTTTGGAATTGTGAGTTCGTTGGGTTGGATTTACAAAAAAACACAAAAGGGGCATCTGTTTTTCAGTAAGAGATTTCTTGCGATTCCGTTATTTGGAAGGTTAATAAAATACGCATTTGTCGCGATGTTCTGCAAAACTATGGCGGCATTGCTGAACGCGGGCGTTTCGGTGCTCGAAGTTTTTAATATTCTTTCATCGATGAGCAATAACGATGTCATAAAAGCCGCGGTTATGAAGACAAAGGAACGTATTGTTGAAGGTACGAGTATTTCGGCAAGTATGATATCGGTCGGTTTCTTTCCCAATATGGTCAATAAAATGGTGCAGATTGGCGAAGAGAGCGGTTCGCTGCCCTCGATGCTCGAAAGAACGGCTGATTTTTACGAACGCAAGGTTGACTCGATATTGACGGCTCTATTAAGTTTGCTTGAGCCGATAATGATTGTAACTGTCGGCGGAGTCGTGCTTACGGTTGTATTAGCGCTGTATTTGCCCATTTTCACGATGGGGGGTAAGGGATAAAAAAGATTTTAATGGCCATAATTTGGTATTTAAGAAAATATTTATTATGGTTTAGATTAGTGAAGTAGAGAAAGTTTTTGTTAAACTTATTAACTGTTTTTTAAGAATTAGGAGACAAAAAATGAAAGCAAAAAAAGGTTTCACTCTGATTGAGTTGATGGTCGTTATTATGATCGTCGGCATTTTGGCTGCGGTGGCTATCCCGTTGATGCGGGGCAGAGTAGATTCAGCAAAATGGTCAGAAGGCAAAGCAGTTGCAGGTACTATCGCTACAGCGCTTCGTGCGTATGCTGCTGAAAAAGGCGGCCAGGGCGCATGGGCAAATCCAACTCTCGCAGAACTTGGATTTACAACAGGCGATATGCTCGGCACATATTTTGCATCGACCAACTACAGCTGGACAACTACTTATGATGAAACAGCAAACCCGCCGCTCCAGTTTACAGTGACGGTAACAAAACCGACTGCGATTGCTTCAGGTACTGACCTGACGTTGACCGAAGCGGGTGTCTTTGCCGGGGGACCTCAATAATCCGGTAGTATAAACCTAAGTACTAAGTTCAGAGGGGCTTCCAGGCCCCTCTGATTTTTTTCGGGGATGTATGGAGATTTGAATGCGGTTAGTAAGGTATAAAAAATCGAAAGCATTCTCGCTTACGGAGGTAATGCTGACTGCGGCTGTTATTGGAATAGTCTCTGTCGGCGTTCTTGATTATCAGCATCATTCACTCAAACAGAGCAGAATCGCTAAGGTTCAAATCACCGCCGCAAGAACGGCGCAGCTCCTTTTGGAAGACTGGAAAAGCACCGGCGGTTCAACTGCGTATAATCCTTCAGATTTAAATTTGGGATTTTCATCTTCAGCGGCCGGTTCTGATTTCACAACAGGATACTCAATCGGCGGAATTTTAAACAACGCAATCTATTCTATAACCATAAATAATGTACCTATGCTGGTTGTTCTGGCGTACAGCGATGTCGACCACGATGAAGTTGCCGATACTACTCTGCGGCAGATTACTGCGATGGTTCGGTGGCGTATGGGAAAGGCTACCGGCAGCGGCGGTACTACTTTATGTACGTCGCCGGTAATTTTAACGACCTATGTAAGGCTTGACGGTTAGAAATTATCAATGAGTTATCGCAATAAAAAATTTCGTTCAGGCGTTACGCTTATCGAGTTGTGTACATCGATGCTGGTAGCGTCGATTCTTATGCTCGTTGTCGGTGTGCTTATTGTCGGCTCTGCAAAGGGCTGGCAGCAGAATTATGATATTGCGCACAAAGAGATAAATGAACAGGCCACCGCGGTTACGCTGGCGTTCGCCAACATAGGCAGACGCTCGAATTTTAATAATTATGAGGTATATGTCAAATCTACCGGCTCGACATTTGTACCGGCAACATCGCCCACGCCCGCCGAGGAAACCGTTGTTTCAGGAGATGCTGTGGAGTTTCGCTATTGGGATGTTGAGCTGGATTCCGGTGATTCGCACGATTTGATGGATTTTTCCAAGACAGCCACTGTTTACGCACTTTTTTATCTTCAGAACGGAAAATTAAAAGTTGATTATGGTCAGTATCCGCCCGGTGGTATTCCTGCAGGCGGCGGCACGAGAAACACTACGGACATAAAAACAGTTACGCTTGCCGAAAATGCTTCTGCCGGTCCGGGCTGTGGCGCTTTCAGTCATACAAAACTTAGCGGCGCAGGAAAGGGCTGTGTTAGGATTAATGTTATTTTGACTGACCCGAATGACGGTGAGCAAGTTAGAATTTCCAATTCTGTTCTGTTGAGAAATAAATGGCCGCGATAATATGAAACGAATATTAAGACAAAATGTTGAGAACCGAAAAGGTTCAGTGCTCGTAATGGCAGTTGTTGCGATGATGATTATGACTGCTTTTGGAATCGGTATGCTTGCGATTGCGTATGGAACAAGGCAGCAGGCGATACAGCAGAAAAACGAAGCGGCGGCAATGCTCGCTGCTGAAGCCGGTTATGAAAGGGCGGTTTTCTGGATGAGCCAGCAGCGGGATATGCTCACTACGCTTTACACTGGTTCGTCGGACACATCCGGCACAATTGCTTTTACTGGTGCCAAATGCGATTACAGCATAAATTTCCACACTTTCGTTAATTCCAGACCAGTTTTCAGAATCGTTTCAAACGGACATAGCGGTCAGTTCAACAGAACTGTTGATACTCTTGTAGTGCAGGCCATCAGCGGATGGGCTATGGGCATGTGCAGGGTGCCGTCAGGCACGACTTCTACTGTCGCCGTTAATTTTGCAACCGGCGAAATTATTGATATGCCGATTCACATTAATAAATATGATGATGGTTGGTCTGATGAAAGGGATATCGCTATTAGTGGCACTCCGCGATTCCTGCAGTCCGTTGCGATGGGCGAATCAAGATATAGGGCAAACGGCACGGATAAATATAGCAGTGTGCTTTCGTTATTTGAGGGCGGCATTTATTTTAATCAGCCGGATTCGAGAGTATCCGATGAAGCAACTGTCCAGGCAAAAATTGACCGCTTTGAGAATAGTACTGCCGCTGCATATAAATATACACTGACTGCTTCTGATGCTTCCAATAAAGTAGGTACATCTACAACGAGATATCCGGCAGTTCAGCTTGAGTTTTTCGTTGACGGCGGTGTTGGAAAAGTGCGTATCACAGACAAATGTACTGTTTACGCTATTACAGGGAAAACTTATGACTACCAGATAGTTCCGGGCAGTACTTCAACTTATAAAACATATAAGGTTTATGGTTATCATTATAAAAATACTTCTACAGCATCCAGTCCGGTGATAACTGTACCGATTACCGACACGTATGTTTCGCAGTCGTTTAACGGTATAGATTCAGAGCCGGGAGGTCAGATTTACGTTAAAGGTAATGTTATTATCGGCAGCAGTGATTATGTAAATATGGTAGTCAAGGGCAAGATAACTGTTGTTGCCGCCAGATGCGCAGATGGTACTGGTGGTAATATTTGGATTGCCGATGCGATTACCGTCGATGGCGATCACGATGCGGATGGTTTGCCTGAGGAAAATAATCCAAATGTGCTTGGTCTTATTGCACAGGGTATTGTCAAAGTCGTCAATCCTCGCAGAGGCCCGACTTCACCCATTAGCGGGCTTACTTATCAGCCTATTGGTATAACAAAGGGGACTATTGACCCCAATGAACGTTATTTGCCGCACGATATGGTTGTTGAAGCGGCTCTGATTGTCGGCGGCGGCGGATGGGGTGCCGAGTATGTTGGTTCCACAAGTGACGGAAGAAGGGAATACACTGCTAATGTCATGGACAATATCATTGTTCGTGGTGCTATCACAGAGTCGTGCAGAGGTGTTGTTGGTTCAGGAAGTAGTGAAGGTTACATCAAAAAATATTACCTCGACAAAAGATTGCTCGAAGGTATTTTACCAGGTGATATCGGACTTCAGGGCAAATACATTCCCGCACCGGCAGGCTGGCATGATTATAGGAACTAACACAATTCATAATACCACATCGCGAATAGGATAGTTTGTAAATAAAAAATCAAAATGGAAAAATTAAAATGACAAATCAAAATTGAAAAATGATTTCGCCTGCACTTTTTAGGATGCTTGTTCTTTTGTGATTAATTCATAATCTGCCCCAAAAAACAGACAAATTCAGAGAATTGGCCATTTTAAATTTTACATTGTCATTTTGCATTTTGATTTTTGATGTTTGATTTTCTGATATCCCAAACTAACTTATTCGCGCTGTAACATTAAATAATACGTTATTTTAGGACCTTTCCGCCAAATATTTCAATCTGTTGGTTAATTCACGTCTTTTTGCGGTCGATAAAACAGTATGATTTCTATTAAACAATATCATTCTAAGATTAACGACGGACTTGCACGCTGGCGGGAATTTTATAAATCCTGGCAGAAGCAGCAGGTATTTGGTCTTGATGTCGGCACATCAGCAATCAAGCTTGTTCAGCTTCAGAAAACTGAAGACGGTTATTCTGTAGCTGGCGCTGGAATCGCTTTTGTAAATGAGCCTAATGACGAGAGTCATAGAGACGCTAATTTATCAAAGGCGATACGTCAGTGCTGGCAGTCGGCGAACATCAAAAACAAACTTGCCGTTTGCGGCGTCCGCGGTCAGGAAACTGCCGTGCGCCATTTCAGTTTTCCCGCTCTGCTGCCGGAAGAAGTCGAAGGCGCTGTTGAGCTTGAAGCAAAGCAGTTCTGTCCGTTCAACACCGATGAAGGCGTAATTGATTATCAGGTGATTGCGGGAACTGAAAAGGAGATACAGGGCTTTCTGGTTGTCGCAGCGAATAAAATTCTTCGCGACAAGACCAGAGTTGTTTCTGATTCTTCTCTGTCGAATGTGCTGATGGACATTGACGGCCTGGCTTTAATAAATTGTATGAAGTATTGTCGTGGAGACGAAACCGGCACATCGGCAATTTTGAATATCGGGAATGAATACACCACACTGGCGATTATCGGCGACGATGATTTGCCTTTTGTTCGTGATATTAATTTCGGCGGAAAAGAAGTTATTGAGCAGCTTACTGTTGAAAATCAGTTCCCGCGTGATGTAGTGGAAAGAGTATTGAGAGGCGAAGAAAAACAGCAGGACATCCAGGACAAGATTCTGCTGAATCTCGAATCTGCCTGCCATAAATTAATTTCCAACGTAACAGAAACGCTGTATTACGATGCGGTTCGCAGAAAATCGGAAATTGTGAACAAAATATATTTGTGCGGCGGTTTTTCGCTTGTCGATGGTTTTTTAGATTTGCTGAAAACAAAGTTGCCGACTGAAACCGTATTATGGAATCCTTTTGACAAAATATCCTGTGACCAGTCTTTGGAGTGCTGTGATTTATTAAGCAAGAATGGCCCGGCTTTTGCCGTCGCCGCAGGTCTGGCTATGAGGCAAATATGAGTAACACAAAATTGCTTAAAATTGATTTGCTGAAAGGTCAGGGGATTCCCACAAGGAGCAATCCTGAAAAAATCGCCCTGATGGCGATTACGATTTTAGTGCCGACCATTATGTCGATTGGGATGTTCGGTTATTTTTGGAAGTACAATGTGCTTATCTCGATTGAAAGGCAGAAAATCGCCAATTGCGAGAAAGGCATTCAAAGTATGGCAAAAGCGCAGGCTCTGCTGGACAAAAGCCAGAAGGAAAAAAAGTTTAAAAATGATTGCCTGGGCGAAGTTGCAAAAATTATTAACAGCCGTTATCAGTGGACGCCGGGCATTGTTGAAATAGTGAAGTTGATGCCGGACAGCGTGTTGCTCAAGGAGATTGAAATCAAGCAGAGCAATATCAAAAAAAATGTTCCGTCGAAAACAGAAGTCGGCCAGATGATTGAAATTACCCTTCCGGTTACGAAGATGAAAATCAGTGTAACTGAAAGATTGCCGGGCAGCGGCCCGCATATTAGAGAATTCCAGAACAATTTGCGTTCTTCCGAGGTTTTCGGACATATTTTGGATTACGTTACTGTTTCGCAGGGGGTGGATTCATACAGAGAGCAGAGTATGGTTTCATATCAGATAGAATGTTCTTTTAAGGCCGAAAAATAATCAGCTATGAAAAAGAAACTAAAAAAACATGTTAAATTTATAAACCTTGTGTGGATCAGCAGTGTCGCGCTGTCGGTGTTTACTTATTTTGTCGCGATTGCGCCGCAGAGCAAGGTTAAGCAGCAGGTAACTGCGCAATTGGCCGACAGGGAAATGGCGTATGCTACTATTTCAAAAATCAACAACAAACAGGCGCAGGAAGATTTGAATAACAAGATGAAGCAGTGGAAGGACGACATCAAACAATATGTAATAGCTGAAAATGAGCTTGCAGGCTTGACGTTCGATATAGGCCAGATTGCAAAAGATACCAAAATTGATTCGTTCAGTATTACGTTGAACGATGCGTATTTAAAGCAGAAAACAACTACTAAATACATTACGGAAAAGCAGTTGAAAGTGGAGTTTAAGACAGACTTCAATAAATTTGCCGCTTTTCTGAACGCGGTTGAAAGGCATCGGCCGGCCGTTGTTATTAACGAGTTTACAATCGGCAACGCGGAGCACGATGCTTCCGCCAGTCAGGTTAATATGATTCTTTCTGTTTTCGTTAGTAAAAAGCAGGGCAGTTAATTATGGGTTTTGCGGAAATTAAAGATAATTTATTTAAAATGGAATCGCCCGACGCAGGCAAAAACAAAAAAATGCTGATGCTGATGCCGGTGCTGTTCATCATTATGATTTTTGTGGTAACTCGTGCGCTAAAGCAGCCGGCGGCAAGTTCCGCTGCGGTCGACACTTCTGCTAAAACCGCGACCGAATCGAATTCGGTTAAAATCAACTGGAAAATACCGGAAGTTTATCCGACAAATCTGCGCGACCCTATGCAGGAAGGTTCTGCGACAGCAGGCGAAGATAAATCCGGAAGCGTTGTCATAAAAGGTATTATTTACAGCAAGGACAAGCCTGCTGTTCTTATTGATGATAAAATTATGCACGAAGGCGACAAAGTCGCCGGTGCGACGATTGTTAAAATTAATTCAAAGAATGTGGAATTTGAAAAGAATGACAAAACCTGGACGCAGGAAGTCCAGCATTGAGGATTTGAATAGTTGAATAGGAAGGGTACTTATATGAAGTTCCGTGAATTAGGATGTGTAACACTGCTGACCGTGGTTTTCTCCGCCGGATATGCTTTAGCCGCTGACAGTAATGGTACTGGCAATGAAGTGCTTTCGTCGCTTGCGCAGCGAATGCAGAAACCGATCAGTGTTGATTTCAGAAACACGCCGATTGAGGATGTTATCAGAAGTCTGGCTGACCAGTCTGAAGTTGACATTGTCAAAAGCCCGAAGGTTACAGGTAATGTAACAGCCACGCTTACCGAAATTCCGCTCGATGAAGCACTCAATAATATTCTTGCTGCGCACGGCTTCGGCTATATCGCCAGCAATAGTATGATTCGTATTGTTCCGCTGGAAGAGATGAGCGAGATTTCTGAAAGACTCGTCAGCAGAATTTACCGCATTAATTACGCAGGCGTAAAAGACGTTGAGGATTCACTGAAGAAATTTATTTCGCCTCGCGGCTCACTTTCCTGCAACGTCGGCACGAGCAACATTATCGTTACCGACAGCGAAAGCAAGATAAAGGCGATTGATACGTTCGTTGATGAAGTTGACCGTATAACGCCGCAGATTGAAGTAGAGGCTCGAATTTACGATATTACCAGCAAAGACAGAATGGATCTCGGCGTTGAATGGCAGATGGGACGCAATTCAACTTATACTAACGGCACTGTTGGGTCTAATGTTACTGCAGGAAGGCAATGGCCGTTTACGACCGGTACATTTTCAGCAGCAACAGGTAAAACTGAAAGTACAACCGGCTCTCTTAGATTTGGCTGGCTCAACGCAGGCATTGATTTGGATGTTATATTAAGAGCGCAGCAGGAAAACCTCGAAGCCAAACTGCTGGCCAATCCGAGAATATTGGTTTTGGATAATGAAAAAGCGAACATTAAAATTATCCAGGAAATTCCATATCAGGAGCTTACCGAAACTTCCGGCGGCGGCAGCATAGGTACTATCGCGTTCAGGGAAGTCGGTGTTGAACTTGAAGTTACTCCGCATCTGACGCGTGAAAAAATGATTCGTTTACTGTTGGTTCCAAAATTTAGTGTGCAAACTGGTACTGTCGATGTTGGTACAGAAACGCAGTCTTTTCCGCAGCCGGTTATTGATAGAAGAGAAGCGCATACGACGCTGCTGATTGAAGATAAGCAGACAGTAGTGCTTGGCGGCTTACGCAAGAAAGATGTCAGCAAACAGGTAAACAAAATACCTTTGCTTGGCGATTTGCCATTGGCTGGCGCCGCGTTTAGATATGAAGGCGAAAGTACTACAACAAGCGAACTGGTTGTTTTTATTACGCCTACGCTTATTGAAAAGCCGGTTCTTTCAGCACTGGCAAAGCAGCAGTATCAGGTTACAGAATTCAATGGCCCGGTACCTTTCGAAACAAGAGCGGAAAAGCCGAAACAGGAAAAGCAGAAAAAAGAGAAGGTTAAAAAGGTAAAGACCGCTAAAAGCAAAAAATAGTTTTCGGTGATATATTTATTTACGGAGAAAGACAATGGTTTTTTTTGAATGGACTGACGAACTTTCAGTTGGTGTTGAACAGATGGACATTCAACACAAAAAACTTATCACTCTTATCAATAATTTTCATAAAGCCATTGACATGGGCGAAGACAAATCTGCCGTACAAAAGGCTATTGATGGTCTTGTTGATTATGTGAAAGTGCATTTTATTGATGAAGAGGCGCTGATGCAGGAATACAATTTCCCGCAGTTAGATATTCACAGGCGAATGCATGAACACCTTGCTCGGGATGTCAATGAATATGCGGAAAAATTACAAGCCGGCCAGAAAATTATGGGCATTGAGATGGCTTTTTTCCTCAAAGGCTGGCTGGAAAATCATATTGGCGAAACAGATAAAAACTACGGTCTTTACATCGCTGAACAAAAAAATATAGAAGTAATTAAGAAGTAAGAGTAAGGAGAGATAACCAACCCGGCACATTTTTTAGGTCCGGCGTTGTTTGGAACGAAGCACGTCCTATAATCCTATTTTTCACCAGTTTAACTCATTTTGCTAATAGGGGTCGGTTTATCTGTCGAAATAACAGTGGAAGCAAATTGATAACTAACAGGGAATGTTAAAAATGATTATTGATAGAATAGCACGCACAGTGATGGAAAACTTCGAGGAGAGTGAAGCTATAATTGCAATCGCCGACCGCGATGGCTGTTATGTTTCAAGCAAAACCGATGAGTTCGAGGGTGTATTTGCCGACCCGCAGATTTTAGATGGTATTTGCAGTCAAATTGACGATGGCTGTGAACCGGCAACTTCTGTTATTGGCGGATATTTCGTTGCGGGCTATTCTATTAATAGTAATGGTTATGCGATTCTTCTGGTTCCAAATTACACATCAGAAAAAGCCGCGGCGTATCACGATTTGGCTGAAATCGTACTCAAACAGGTCGCGATGTTGGCTGAAAATGCGATCACTGAAGCACAAGCATCAATATTCACACACAGTTCAGAATTACTGGCAGTATCATCAAACTAAATTGATAAATTGCAGGTGCTTTGGCCAAGCCATTCCTTGGGGACAGCCCACACGGTTCTATAAATTAGCAATTCTATACCCCGCAAGTCTAATTTTTATGCTTTCCTGTTTTTCTAAAGAATAATTGCAATTTTGGTCTTTTTTGCTAAAATCTCGGAATTATTGTCATTTTTAAGGTTAAACTGTGAAATTTCAGGTATTTAGAGACGGAAAAATAGCGAATGATTTTGTACCTGTCGGCGTAACACTGTTCGGAGCCGACCGGATACCATTTCGCAGCACCAAATATATCACTTGGCAGGATGGAATCATTGACTGCAAGGCTCGCGGCTCTGAACCTGCCGGTTTGAGTCTGCTTTGGCCGGTGGAGGGCTTCGGAAACGTAATGCTCTATACGACCCGACTGCCCGAAAGAGAGCAGCCGTACAATCTCAACGTCGAAATCGTTCGCGGCAAGCTGATGGAAATCGCCACAAAGCGTGAAGATTGGGCGATTTTCGACCAGACTCCGGAGTTGAAAGCCAAAGGCGATGAACTCCAGAACTGTTTCATTGAGATGCTTGCGAGTATGAGCGCCCCGGCGGAGGCTTCCGTTTTGGCGGATAAATGTCTGGCAAAAGCTATGATGTATGCCGAGCAGCTTGCGGGCAAATATTCAAGTGTGCTTTTCGAGGTCAGACTTCGCAATCGTGGCTTCGCAAGGTCGAGCCTTGGCTGTCAACTTGATCCTGATAAATTGAATGATAAAAATTATCTCAAGGGCGCGTTCGAATTGTTTGCGCACGTTTCGCTGCCGATAAGCTGGGCGAAAATCGAAAAGGAAAGAGGCCAGTACGATTTTTCAGAACTTGATGAGTGTATGAATACTCTTGGCCGGCGCAGGCTTTTGCTTTGCGCAGGGCCGCTGCTGAATTTCTCGCCGGATAGTCTGCCTGCCTGGATGAAGGGCAAACACGAGTTCGATACGATTCGCGAAGCTGGCTATGAGTTTGTGTCGAAAGTTGTAACAAGATACGCAAAATACGTTCACATGTGGAAAGTTATCAGCGGACTGAATGCTGAAAATATTTTCAAGTTCAGTTTCGAGCGGATTCTTGAAATTACCAGAACCGCGTGCCTTGCCGCAAGGGAAGCGGACAACCGCAGCGTGAAGATGATTGATATTATTTATCCGTGGGGCGAATATTACGCGCACGATTCGGATACGATTCCGCCATTGGTTTACATTGATATGGTAACGCAGGCGGGAATCAATTACGATGCGCTTGGCATACAGATGCTTTTCGGCAAAGACCAGCCGGGAATGCACATCCGCGACATGATGCAGATTTCCGCGATGCTCGACAAGTTTACGCCTCTGCCAAAGCCGATACATATCACGGCGTTTTCTGTGCCGGACAACAACACCGCCAAACAGCAGAGCGGGAAAAACGCCGGCGTATGGCGAAAGCCGTGGGATGAAGATGTGCAGGCAAAATGGATTGAGGAATTTTGCAAAATCGCGTTCAGCAAGCCCTTTGTCAGCACGATTACATACTCGACGCTGGCCGACAGCGATACAAGTAATGTCAGCGGAGCGGGACTTTTGAGCGATGAACTCAAACCGAAAAAAGCGTTTATGTCGCTGGCAAAACTGCAAAAGCAAATTCTGCAAAAAAGCTGATTGTAAAACCTTGTCTTGTGTTATATGAAGTGTTATGGATGAACAAAACAATAACAACCGGCAGCAGCAAAAAGAGCCGATAAAGACGGCGTTTTTTATCGGCGTGATTTTATGTGTTTATTTTGCATTGTCGAGCCTTCCGAATCTTAAAAAAACTGTCTTTGAACCTGTCGATAATAAAATAAATCCGAACACCGCGAGCATTTATGAACTTGCCGAACTGCCCGCAATCGGGAAGGCAAAAGCCGAAGCGATAACAGAATACAGAAAGAAAAGCGTTTTTGAAAACGCCGAGGACCTTGAAAAGATAAAAGGCATTGGCGAAAAAACCGTGAACAAACTCGAACCATTATTGAAATTTAACGATTAAGGTAACCTCTAAAAATGTAAAAATCAGAGCCGCGAGCGTCAGCGACCGGTCAAAAACGGTGTTATTGTTTTTGATTGTCAATTTTTAGAAACAACATTAATTATTTTCAGGATGAATAAATGGCAGACTGGGAAATACATAAGCCGCTTGGAACTTGTACCGGAACCGGCAAAGTGATTGAGCCGGATGAAGAATATATCGCAACGCTTTTCGAAACGCCCGAAGGTATGCAGCGAAAAGATTACTGCATCGAGTACTGGAACGCGAACAAGCCCCAGGTTTACTGCTATTGGAAAAGCGTAATGCCAAAGCCCGACCAGAAGAAGAAACTGTTTATTGACGATAATATGCTGATGGCGTTCTTTGAACGGATGGCGACTGAAACAGATATCGAGAAATTAAACTTCAGATTTGTGCTTACGCTGATACTGATGCGCAAACGTCTGCTTAAATACGATTCTACGAAAAATGAGGACGGCAAAGAAATCTGGTTTTTAAAAGTAACCGGCAAAGATCAAATCGAACAGGTTCTCAATCCGCAGTTGGCGGAAGATAAAATTGAACAGTTATCAGAACAGCTCGGTCAGATTTTACAAGTGGAATTGAATGGCTAAAAAACAAAATCAAAAATCAAAGCTTGTCCTCACGAAAGTGGGGATCAAATATCAAAAATTTGGAATCCCGCTTTGCGGGACGACCTCTTTCTATGTTCTATGTTCTATATTCTATGTTCTATTTGTTACCGGTTGTGGCCCGCCCAAGCGGTCTTGTCCGGCACTTGCGGATGCGGTTGAGGGGCAAAAATTTTTAGCTGATTATGCCGCAAAAGTTAAGCCTCTCCGTGCGACCGGCAGTTGCACATTAAACTATATAAACGAAAAAGGCGAAAAATTTACACAATCGTTTCCAATCCGAATCTGGTACATCGACAGCGGAAAATTCTGTATATATGGAGACGTTTTCTTTAATCCCAGAGGCGTTTGCTTTGCCGTAAGCGATGAAAAATACTGGGTTTACGCAAAACCGATGGGGATTTCTGTAAAAGGAGCGGTCAACAGTGCCGGCGACGATTATTTTTCAAATCCGGCGCTTTTAGTTGATTTTTTACGTGCGGAAGATTCAGAATGTGAGAAAATAGCCTTTACGAAGAATGGGATTGTCTGTCAGGCAGGACAGAAGCAAATATTTATTGATACATGCACCGGGACGGTGAATAAAATCATATACGTCGGACAAAATTCAAAACCTCTGCTCGTTATCGATGCGGAAAAATATGAAAAAGTTAGCGACAGCGATTTTTTGTTCCCGTGCAGTTTGGGCTATGAATACTATGACAAAAAAAACGGTAAAAACCGAATGGAAATCAAACTTGATTCTGTAAAGTTATGGCACCCTGAAGAACAGCAAACCAAAGCATTGTTTACACCACCTGTTGAAAATGAATTTAAGGAGTCAAAGAAATGAGCAAAAAAACATTAAAAGAAAAATTGTCGGCCGGCCTTTTGTTTGTTGATGGCGCGATGGGCACGCAGTTAATGGCAAAAGGAGTCGAAGCTGGAAAATGCAACGATTATCTGAATATCGAATCGCCGAAAATTATTACCGACATTCACCGCAGTTATTATGACGCCGGCAGCGACGCGGTTTATACCAATACGTTCGGAGCAAATGAAATTACGCTTGCCAGACATAACCTTGCCGACAAGGTTGAGGAAATAAACGCCGCGGCGGTAAAGAACGCTAAACTGGCTGCGCAGGCAGCGGGCGGCGACAGATACGTTATCGGCGACATCGGCCCGTGCGGAGATTTTCTCCAGCCGCTCGGATCGCTTGAGCCGCAAACGCTCCGTGATGCTTACGCAAGACAGGCGAAAGCCCTTTATAACGCAGGCGTTGACGGGTTTGTCGTCGAAACATTTATGGCTGCCGATGAAGCGGCAGAAGCTGTTAAAGGCATAAAATCTGTTTGCGATTTGCCGGTGTTCGTATCATTTGCGTTTGATTCTACCGGCAGCGATTTTAGAACGATGATGGGCGCAAGCGTCGAAATGGAGATTACTATTTTCAAAGACTTGGGCGTTGATGCGATTGGATTTAATTGCGGAACACTGAAGATGGAACAATATCTGCAACTGACTGAAAAGTTCGCCAAGCTGCTCAAAGTAAAGAACATCGTGTTGTTGGCCAAACCAAACGGCGGAAAGCCGGAGCTTGTTGACGGCAATGCGGTTTATAAACTTCAGGATAAAGAATTCGGCGACTGGATTGAGAAGATTCACAAGGCAGGGGCTGTAATCGTCGGCGGATGCTGCGGCACTTCGCCTGCGCATATAAAAGCGATGACAAAAAAGCTCAAAAGTTAGGCTCAATGAAAAACAGAATTGGCAAACACAGGGGGCTTTTCATTACTGCTACGGATACTGGTGCAGGAAAAACTCTGATTAGTGGAGCTATTGCGAAAATAATTTCGCAGCCAGACAAAACCGTCGGCGTCTTTAAACCAATCGCGACCGGATGCAGAAAAGTTAAGCAGAAATTCGTCAGCGAAGATGCGGAGTTTCTAAGTCATTGCGCAAACACAAATCTTGCACATGATATAATCACGCCGATAAAATTCAAAATCCCTGCGGCGCCTTTTGCGTGCGAGAAAGCGGAAAAGAAGAAAGTATCGCTGAAAAAGATTTTCAATGCTTACGAACAAATTTGTAGAAATTCCGATTTTGTAGTAGTTGAAGGCATTGGCGGCGTAAAAGTGCCCATTACAGATAACTTTGACGTGCTGGATTTGGCAAAGGCTTTGAAGCTTCCGGTAGTGATTGTCGCAAGGGCACAATTGGGCACTATTAATCATACGCTTTTGACGATTGAAGCGGTTCGGCGAAAGGGACTTTTGCTTGCAGGAATAATCATTAATGGTTATGATGAAAAGACTAATGATTATGCCCAAAAGAGCAATGCAGAGATTATAAAAAAGCTTGGCAGGGTAAAGATTCTGGCCGTTGTGCCGTATGACAAAAAGTCGAGCGTTGAGAAAAAATTGCTCGGACAAAAGGCGTTGAATGCTCTGCGGAAAGTAAACTGGTTAAAAGTGAAATGATGAATGAATCGATAAAAATAAAAAGACCTGAATTGAGACGCTATCTTGTTCCGATTAACACGGCCGCAAGTCAGCAGATGTTTACCGATTGCCTGGTGATAGGTTCCGGCATTGCGGGGCTGCGGGCTGCGATTGAAGCCGCGTCTGCCGGCTGCGAAGTGATATTGGTCTGCAAAAAAAATCTTCAGGACAGCAATACATGGAAAGCGCAGGGCGGAATTGCATCCGTTCTCGCCAGTGACGACAGTATTGTATCTCATGTAAAAGATACATTAAATACCGGCTGCGGAATTTGCATTACTGATACTGTTGAACAGGTTGTCGCCGATGGGCCGGGGCTGGTTAAAGAAATGCTCGAATGGGGTGCGGAATTTGATAAAAACTCAACAGGTTCGATTTCAGTTTCATTGGAAGGCGGGCACAGTCATGCTCGTGTTGCCCACGCACATGGCGATAACACCGGCAGGGCAATGGCCGAGGCACTGATAAATAAAGTCAGACAATTCGAGAATATCACCGTCATTGAAAACTTTTTCGCGATTGACTTTATTACTAATGACGATGGAGTCTGCATCGGCCTAATCGGCAAAAATTCTAAAAGCACGAGCGAAATCATCTGGGCGAAATCGATAATTCTGGCCAGCGGCGGAGCGGGAAGGCTTTATCGTGAAACGACAAATCCCGATGTCGCGACAGGCGACGGTTTGGCGATGGCCGCAAGAGTCGGCGCGGTGCTGCGGGATATGGAATTTATGCAGTTCCATCCGACGACGCTTTATATCGCCGGTGCTTCAAGAGCGTTGATTACAGAAACGCTTCGCGGCGAAGGTGCGATTCTGCTCGATGTAAATCATCAGGCGTTTATGAGTGAGTACCACAAAAATGCCGAGCTTGCGCCGCGAGATGTGGTGAGCAGAGCCATTCTTGACAGAATGCTTAAAACAGGTTCAACACACGTTTATCTTGACGTTAGGCATTTTAAGAAAGATTATTTTGCAAAACGGTTTCCATTTATAAATGAACTGCTTGTAAGTTTCGATATCGATATAAGCAAAGACCTGATTCCTGTTCGGCCAAGCGCGCATTATATGGTTGGCGGCGTAAAGACCGACAGTCAGGCGAAGACAAATATTCCTAATCTTTTCGCGTGCGGCGAAGTTGCGTCGACCGGCTTGCATGGCGCAAACAGACTCGGCAGCAATTCGCTGCTTGAAGGTCTTGTCTTTGGCAAAATCGCAGGCCGAAATGCCGCGACAGCGGCTAAAAAAATTAGCAAAACGGCAGGTCCGCCGAAATACAGATATGACATTCCCCAATCAGACCGCAGCAGGCTTGATACCGAAGACGTGTTGAATTCGCTGCGTTCGCTGATGTGGCGAAACGTCGGTATTACACGTCTGGCAAAGCCGTTGGCCGAAGCACAGGAAATCATTACTTTCTGGCAGCGGTATGTTTTGGACAAAATTTTCGATTCACCGGTCGGCTGGGAGTGTCAGAATATGTTGACGGTGTGTATGATGATGGCAAAAGCCGCTGAAGTGCGTACCGAAAGCAGAGGCGTGCATTTTAGAAGTGATTATCCGCAAATAGACGATACGAAATTTAAAACACATCTGGAATTTGAATAATGGAACAGAAAAAAATAGATATTGAGCAGGTTCGGCAGGTTGCGAAATTGAGCAGGCTTGATTTGAGCGAAGAAGAAATCTCGCAATTTTCAGGTCAGTTGAGTGCAATCCTCGGATATGTCGAAAAAATCAATCAGCTTGATACAGGCAGTGTCCAGCCTTTGGCGCATTGCCTGCCGGTAAGCAATTGTTTGCGTGCGGATGAAATTAAGCCGTCGCTGGGAACTGAAAAGACTTTGTCAGTCGCACCTGACAAAGACGAACATTTTTTTATTGTACCGAAAATTCTGGAAGGAGAGTTGACGTTATGATTGAAATTTTGAAAAAAGCGGTAGTCGTTATTTGTGTTATTTTAATTTTTTGTTTTTTTACAGGGAAGGCGTTTTCTATGCAGTCAGTGCAGCAGGAAAAAGAATTTAAAGACAAAGCGAGTTTGAAATATTTATTATATGTGCCAAAGACATACGATGCGAACAGCGAAAAGATGCCTTTGATTATATTCCTGCACGGTGCCGGAGAGCGTGGAGACGATTTGAACAGAGTGAAAGTTCACGGAATCCCGAAGATGATCGAAAACGGGGAGGATTTTCCCTTTATTGTGGTTTCGCCGCAGTGTCCGGAAAAAGGTTGGTGGACGGATTATACACAAACTCTCAAGTCTTTAATTGACAGTATTGTGAAGGAGTACAACGTTGACGAATCCAGAATTTATATGACCGGTTTGAGTATGGGCGGATTCGGAACATGGAATATGATAGCGCGTTATCCTGATTTCTTTGCCGCGGCTGCTCCGGTTTGCGGCGGCGGAGATGCATTCTTTGCCAAGTATATCAAAACGCCTGTCTGGGCGTTCCACGGCGCAAAAGATGATACTGTACCGATGGTGCGGTCGCAGGAAATGGTTGATGTAATGAAAACCAACGGCGTCGAGGTTGAATTTACGATTTATCCCGAGTTGGGGCATAATTGCTGGGATGCCGCGTACGCTAACGAACAATTGTATAAATGGTTTTTGAAGCACAAAAGAGATAACAGTAAAAAATGAACGAAGAAATACTAAAACTTGATGGTGTCCGGCTTCGCGACAAAATCGCCAAAGGCGAAATCAAAAGCGCAGATGCTGTGCAAACTGTTTTTGAACGCATAGAAAAATGCGAACCAAGAGTCGGCGCGTTCTTGAGCACATTCAAAGAACAGGCGATGAAAAAAGCCGCTGAAGTTGACGCCAAAATAAGCAAAGGCGAAAAAGTCGGTGCTCTTGCCGGCCTGCCGATAGCGGTGAAAGATAATATGTGCACTGCGTTTGGCGCAACGACGTGCGGCTCGAAAATACTTGAAAATTTCCATTCGCCTTACAATGCGACGGTAATTGAAAAATTACTGGCCGCTGATGCCGTGATAATCGGCAAAACAAATCTCGATGAATTCGCGATGGGTTCGAGTACAGAAAATTCAGGATTGAAGAAGACTTTCAATCCGTGGGATTTATCGCGTGTTCCCGGCGGAAGCAGCGGCGGTTCGGCTGCCGCAGTAGCAGGGCAGATGAGTTTTGCTTCGCTCGGCTCGGATACAGGCGGCTCTATCAGACAGCCGGCCAGTTTCTGCGGCCTTGTTGGTCTTAAACCGACATATGGCAGAGTCTCGCGTTACGGCCTTGTAGCTTACGGTTCAAGTCTTGACCAGATTGGTCCGTTCGCAAGAAACGCTTCTGATTGTGCGCTGATGCTGAATGTTATCGCAGGCCACGATGAAAAAGACAGTACCAGCGTTGATGAAAAAACAGCGGCGTTGCCGAATTATCTTGCGAATATCGATAAACCTCTTGAGGGTTTGAAGATTGCGATTGTGCCGGAGTTGTTTGAAGGCGCTGAAGGTGAAGTTGTCTTGTCTGTCAAAGACGCGATTGAAATTTACAAAAAACTTGGTGCTCAAATCATCGAAATTAAAATGCCGTACTTTGAGTATTCGATAGCGGCGTATTATTTGATTGCGACAGCGGAAGCGTCGAGCAATTTAGCACGATATGATGGCGTACATTACGGCTACCGTTCGCAAAACGCCAAAGATTATATTGAGGTTTATTCGAAGTCCCGCGCCGAGGCGTTGGGCAGCGAAGTGAAGAGACGTATAATGCTCGGCACTTATGCGTTGTCGAGCGGATATTACGATGCGTATTATTTGAAGGCGTTGAAGGTTCGCAATCTTATTCGCAGCGATTTTACGGCAGCGTTCCAAACGGCCGATTGTATAATGATGCCGACAAGTCCGACGACAGCGTTCAAGGTTGGCGAAAAAACAGCAGACCCGTTGCAAATGTACCTTTCGGACGTTTATACAATAGCGGTAAACCTTGCCGGCGTACCGGCGATTAGTATTCCCTGCGGCTTCGACAGCAAAAATCTGCCGATAGGCCTGCAAATCATTGGCTCGACTTTTGAAGAAGAAAAATTGTTGAGAATCTCAAGAATGTTTGAAGGGCAGACGGATTATCATAACAGGAAACCGCAAATATTATAAAATTTAATTAACCACGAATGAACACGAATAAACACTATATAACTGATACGATATAAATGTGTGATGAAGCTGAAATAATTTATAAGGATTTATCTTACAAGATTACCGGCTTGGCTCTTGAGGTACATAACGAGTTGGGCTGCGGTTTTTTGGAAAAGGTATATGAGAATGCGATGATGATGCTTTTAGGAAGCGAGAAGATTCTCGCAAAACAGCAGGCTCCGGTTAATGTTTATTTTCAGGAAAGAGTGGTAGGCGAGTATTTCGCGGATATTCTGGTTGATAACAAAATAATTTTGGAATTGAAAGCGGTGGATGCCATTACGAATATTCACGCCGCGCAAGTGTTGAATTATCTGCGGGCGACAGGAATAAAATTGGGAATAATATTAAATTTCGGCAACCCAAAGTTTACTTTCAAGCGATTAGTATTATAAAAAAATAATTAGTGTATATTCGTGGTTAATAAAAAGTAATAATTCGTGGTTAAAATGATGGCTATAGATAAAAAAATTATTGTAGGTTTGGAAATTCACGTTCAGCTTGCGACGAAAACGAAAATGTTTTGCGGGTGCGAGCTTGTTTTTGCTGGCGAACCGAACAGCAGGGTTTGCCCGGTGTGTTTGGGGCTTCCCGGCGCACTGCCGGTGATGAACAGACAAGCGGTCGAATTTTCCATGTTGACGGCGACGGCACTGAATTGTAAGGTTGCTGAATTTACAAAATGGGATCGCAAGAGTTATTATTATCCGGATTTGCCGAAAAATTATCAGATTAGCCAGTATGATTTGCCGATTGGCTCGAACGGCTTTATTGAAATTCCGGTCGGCGATGCTTTCAAGAAAATTCGAATCCTCCGTGCGCATCTTGAAGAGGACGCCGGCAAAAATATCCATTCCGGCAATTGTTCGCAGGTCGATTTGAACAGGGCGGGCACTCCTTTGCTGGAGATTGTAACCGAGCCTGATATGAACAGCCCTGAAGAAGTAAAGGCGCTTGCGGTTGAATTGCAGCGGATTGTGCGGTTCCTCGGCGTTTCCGAAGCGGATATGCAAAAAGGGCACATGCGGTTCGAGCCGAATATAAATCTGCACATTACCAAAGACGGTCAGGTTTATAAAACGCCGATTACCGAAGTGAAGAATCTCAACAGCTTCAAGGCCCTTGAAAAAAGCGTTGCTTATGAAGTGCAGAGGCAGTTCGACGAATTTATGGAAACCGGTCAGTGCCTCAAGAGCGGCAATAAAAAAACTTTCGGCTGGGATGATGTACGTGAAGTAACAGTTTTGCAGCGTGAAAAAGAAGAAGCACACGATTACAGATATTTCCCTGACCCCGACCTTGTTCCGGTTGTTGTTGATGAAAAATGGCTCGGCGAAATTAAGACAAGGCTTTGCGAACTGCCTTTGGCTATGCAGGCAAGATTCGTCAGTCAATATGGCTTGAGCGAGTATGACGCGTCCGTGCTGACAGGCGACAAAGAAACCGCGGAATTTTTTGATAGTGCCGTAAAGGCAGGCGGTGAGCCGAAGAGGATTTGCAATCTCGTTACGCAGACAGGTTTGAAAATCGCGAACGAAAAAGGCTGCGGCGTCGCACAGATTGGCATTGAACCGCAAAGACTTGCCGAACTTGTGAAAATGATTGCAGCGGGGCAAATAAGCGCAACGGCCGCGGTAACGATATTTGTTGAAATGACCGGCAGTAAAGAATCGCCGGAGCAGATTGCCGCAAGGTTAAACCTGATTCAGAAAAGCGACGCGGGCGAACTTGAGAAAATCGTCGATGAAGTTTTAGCGGCCAATGCGCAGGCAGTTGCGGATGCCAAAAGCGACGGCAAGAAAAGCAAAAAATCTGTCGGCTTTTTGATGGGTCAGGTTATGCAGGAGACAAAAGGAACTGCAAATCCGCAGGTTGTCGCAAAAATTCTTGATGCCAAGCTGAAAGCGTAAAGTAACCTCTAAAATGTCATTGCGAGGAGTCCCATTGAGCGTAAGCGAATATCGGGACGACGAAGCAATCTCAATCGTGCGAAAAGATTAGGTTTTCTTTTGCAGAACTTTGTGTTCTGTGCCTGCGAGGATTCTTTTGATATTGCTGCGGTGAAGATATATCACCAATGAACACAAAACGACCGCGACCAGAATCAACGGCATAAGATTTTTGAAATGCCAGCTTTTAATTGCCGCCGTAAAGGCGATTAATATTACAGGAAACACCGCCGCTGCAATAACCGACGCCAGCGAAATATATTTCCAGATTAAAACGATAATCGCCCACAGTGCAAACGCGATAATGCCGGGGATTGCCAGATAAGGCCAAACTCCCAGAACCACGCCGAAACTCGTCGCGACGCCTTTTCCGCCTTTGAACCCGTGATACACAGGAAATACGTGTCCGAGTATCGCCGCAACTCCGACCGCAAGCCAGACGCAGAAAACCGCAGGCGTAGGCGAATCCGGAATAATCAAAATTTTCGCCGCAAGAACAGGAATGAACCCTTTGAGCACATCGGTTGCAAAGCAGACATAAGCCCATTTTCGTCCGCACGCGCGAGAAAGGTTCGTTGCGCCGAGATTGCCGGAGCCGATTTTGCGAAGGTCGACGCCGTGCGCTTTAGCGATGAGCATCGCGAATGAAACCGAACCGATAAGATATGATATAATAATCAGAATAAATGATTTCATTTTGCAGTCCTGTTGCGGATTATTTCTTCATAGAGTTCGAGAAGTTTTGCGCAGTGAGCCTTGATGGAAACTTTCGATTTTATGTTGTCTTCTTCAATTGCTTTTTTCGCCGCGGCGATATTTTCCGTAATGCAGTAATATTTTATAGCTTCGGCCAAAGCGCCGATATTGTCCGGCGAATCGAAAACTTTGCCGTGCCTGTCTGCGGCGAACAAATCCGCTGCGCCGTTGAATTTTGTCGTGATGACAGGTTTGCCTGCGCCGAGTGCTTCGAGGATGAATCTGCTTGCAGGGTCGTAATACGTCGGCAGAACCGCAACATCTGACATCATAACCAGATTTTGTATGTTTCCGGTCTGGCCCATATAAATTATTTTGTCCTTTATGCCCGCCTTCGCCGCGATACTTTTGTATTTTTCGATTTGTCCGCGTCCCGCAACGATTAAATACGCCGGCCTCCTGGTGGTTCTTTCCTTTATCATCGCCATCGCATCGATAAGACTCAACAGGCCTTTAAGCCGGAAATTATTCGCAGCGAAAAGAAAAAACACAGGGTCGTCACTTTCTTTTATATTGAATCGCGAAAGTATCAAAGCGCGTATTCTATCGATTCGACTTTTATCAATGTTCCTGAATAATTTTACGCCGTTGGGAATTATGCGGATTCTTGAATCAGGCAGACTATAATGCTTTTGAAATTGTTTTTTAACGTATTCGCTCAAGGCTGCGATGATTGGACCGTTTTCTTTTTCACACAATTTTCGTTCCGCGCGAACAAGTTTCGTCCTTTTGAAATTGGCGAAACTCGTCAGCATTTTGAATATCCTCACGGCATTGCCTTTGTAGCTGGCGGCGTTGCGAATGGCAGCTTCCGCATAGCTTCCGCCTCGCGGCTGATATATGTCGGCAAAATCCAGAGGAAGCGTGCTGTGGATTATATCGTATTTGTTTGCCTTGAAATGTTCGACAAGAGCGTCGCGAAAAACATCAAAGCTGATTCGTTTTTCGGATTCCGGAAACAAAACCTGCACACGTCGCGAATGAGCGGTGCCCGTAGCAGCGAGGACTTTCACATCCGTGCCGTTCATTGCCAACGAGGCGGCAAGTTCGAAGATGCTTCGTTCAGCTCCGCCAAGGGATATATTTGCGCGTTCTGTTATTATCGCTACTTTCATTTCGTCTCGTAAGGCACAGGTCTGTTATGTTTTTTATCGTGTTTAGCCATCTGTAAGGCTTTGGCTTTTATTTTTTTTATCATTATTTTATCAGAATAACCGAGTTTTTCTTTTTGCATGTATAACAAAAAGAATCTTAACCGGTCTGCCTTGCTTATCGTATTGCCCGGCGAAGAATAGTAAAGCTGTGCGAGGTCTTTTATAAGGTATTTTCGTGAAAAAAACAAAGGTTTAAATACTCTGGCCAAATCGATGAGCGTAAACAGACAATGCGAATTGCAGAAAATATGGCAAAGATACAAATCACGATGACGAAAACCGGTGTCGTGGAATTTTCGCACAAAGGCCGCGAGTTTTTTTATAAAGTCTTTATCGTCCGGCAGTTTTTTCTCAAGGCTGACCGAATCAGGGATTTGTTCAGTGATGATAAAACTGCGTTTTTCAAAAATACCATCCCACTCCTGACCGAATGCGATTGTTCGAGGCGCATTTATACCGAATTCACGCAGCTTTTCGGCAGGTTCCATATCGCAGACGCTTGTGGAGATTCTCTTTTTGTGATTCAGCCAGTTTTTAATTTGTACGAGTTTGGGAGTATCCTGATAACGTTTTAAATATAGCGTGTTTTTTGGATTATCTGTTTCGAACATTATCCGCTCGCGAAATTTTGCGAGATTTTCTTTTGCGAGATTCTTACCTTTATCAAAAGAGAAAACTTTGTCTATACTTGCCAGGTCAATCCTGCCAAAACAGCGGGCAAAATTGTCATGAACAAAAAAACCGGGATTTAATTCCTTGAAGTTATTCATTCTTTAATTTTCCCAATATCTTTTCAGCCTCCGAGCAAATCATCTCGGCCGAAATGGATTCCATACAATAATGCTTGTCCTGTTTGCATACAGGCTTGTCGCACGGCACGCATGGAGCCTGCCCGACGATTTTAATTTCGTCTTTGTAATCGTTGGAAGTCCATGCCGGATTATTTGGCCCAAACATCGTGATAAGTTTCCTGTTCATCGCAATTGAGATATGGCGGGGGCCTGTATCATTGGTTATTACAAGACTGGCAAAAGAGAACAACGCTTTAAGCTGACCCAGAGAAACGGGATTTTTACCGAGATTAGTAATTGAGCATTTCGCAAGCGAGCAGATTTTTTCAGCAATGTCTGTTTCCTTTTTTACAGGACTTACTGAAACAAAAACCTGTGCGGAGAATTTCTCGGCTAAAAAGTCCGCTGTTTTAGCGAATCTTTCCTCCGGCCACATCTTGCTTGGCCCGAAAGCTCCGCCCGGCACGAGAATCACTATTGGCTTTTTGCTGTTTGGAGTAATGCCGAACTTTTCAGGAATTATTTTTTTGTCGTTTTCATTAACGGATAATTCTGTTTGTTTGTTTGAGATATCAGCGCCCAGTGCCGCGGGGATTTTCAGGTAATAATCGATTACCGAAACCGGTTTATATTTGAAAAATGAAATTTTTTCAGGCTGAAGTTTTCGCGTCAAAAGGAGTCCTCTGCCGTCTCTTGCGTAGCCGATTCTGTTTTTAATTCCCGCTAAAAAAACCGCCAGTGCCGATGCGAAAGAGTTTTTGAACAGAATCGCGTCGGTGAATTTGTATTTTTTCAGTTCTTTTGCGATTTTGAACGGGCTGTTTTCTTTCAAGATTACCCAATCGTCGCAAAATCGGCAGCCAGTTAGTATTTCAGCGTTGGTTTTGCCCGCCAGAAAGAAAATTTTGTCGTTGGCATAGATTTTCCGCAGACAGCGAAGTGCCGGCGTCGCCATTATAGCGTCGCCCATCGGAGCAGGAAGCCAAACTAATATATTTCGAACGCTCATAAATGCTTGTTACCATCTTTTTGCATAATAAAAAGCGTAAGAGACATAAGCTGAAGCACAATCGCGAAACCAATCGCCGTGAAGACGGCACCATCTTTTCCGGTCGGCGAAAGTTTGTACCAAATCGCGACGACAAGACAGAATATTACAGCTGCCTGCAAGATGCCTGCCAGCAGTTTGAACGCCGAAAATTCCGAATATTGTTCCACGCGGTTCTTGCTCTTGAGCAGAAGTTTAATTTCCTCGAGCAGGTATTCTGTTTTAGAGCCTGTCTCAAACATCATCGGCTTATCTTTTTTCTCTTCAGCGGGCTGAACTTTTTCCTCCACCGGCTTCTCCTGTTGAACGGCTTCTTGTTGAATAGTTTCCGGCTGAACAGCTTTCTGCTGAATTGGTTCGCTTGCAGTCGGTTCAGTTTCCTGTTGCGGCTCCGGCTTAATTACCGGCAGTTTTTGTTCTATGACAGGTTCTTCTATTATTAAAGGTTTTTCTTCCGGCAAAACCGTTTCCTGTACGACAGTTTTCTTTTCTTCGATTTTTGGTTGCTCTTCTGCGGGTTTTTCGTTCACAACCATTTTCACCGCAGTTGCGACAGGCCTTGAAGATGTTTCTCGTTTAATGATATTTACCGCTTCACGCAGATTTATAGCCTCGAAATCTGGCAGCGGGTCGTTGGCTTGTTTGGCAACCGATTTGATGTAGGATTTCACGAGGATTGTTTTGCAGCCGGCGGCTTTGCCTGCGCCGATGTCCCTGAAGTCGTTGCCGATCATCCAGGAATTTTTCAAATCGATTTTCATTTCCTTTGAGGCGGCAAGCAGCATACCGGGTTTTGGTTTTCGCCAATCGCTGTCTTTCCTGTATTTTTCGATTACGCCTTCCGGATGATACGGACAATAGTAAATTCTGTCGAGATATGAATTCTGCTCAGCCAGAAGGATTTTCAGCTTCTCGTGTACTTGTGTAAGGGTATTCTCATTAAAGATTCCTCGTGCAATGCCGGACTGATTTGTAATGACCACCAGTTTGTATCCCATTTTGCGAAGCTCGACCAGTGACGCTGCCGCGGCGGGAATAAGCTTCACCTGCTCGGGGCTGCTGATATAGCCGCTGTCTTCAATGATTGTATCATCCCTGTCGAGAAAAATCGCTTTTTCCGCCATATAGACTCCTACGAAAATTGTTTCTCCACCAAACCGCAGATAATATGATACGCAATTTGATGTATTTCCTGCGTGGCGTAGCTTTTTTCAGCCTCCGCGCACAGGCATACATCGGCCAGCTTTTCGAGAGGCGAGTTTTTTCTGCCGGTGAAGGCGATTAATTTCGCTCCGATTTTTTTTGCGAGTTTCGCCGCCTTTAGAACGTTCGGACTTTTGCCGCTCGTTGAGAACGCCCAAAGGCAATCCTGTTTTTTTACTAATCCTTCAACCTGTTTTACGAAAATGTCATCAAAGCTGTAATCGTTAGCGATGCTTGTCATAACCGATGTGTCTGTTGACAGTGCAACCGCAGGCAGGGCTTTGCGGTTGACCAAAAATCTGCCGATAAGTTCGCCCGCGATGTGCTGCGCGTCGGCAGCCGAGCCGCCGTTGCCGCAGATGTAAATCGTTCCGCCTTTTTTTATGCTTTTGACGATTGTGTTTGCGACATCTTCAACGGTTTTGATTCCGGTTTTCTGGAATTCATCAACCATTTTTTTGTGCTGTTCGATAATTTGGTTTATATGCTGTTTCATTTATCACGTTTCCACAATGATTTCATCTTTTCGATTGTGCCTGTCGAGCTTTTGCCTTCGACAAGCTGCGCGAGTACAACTTTACCGCCGTTGCCTTCGACGAATTCTCTGCCGATAACGCCTTTCTCTGCCCAGTCCTGACCTTTAACGAGAATGTCAGGTTTTACCTGCATTATTATATTGAGCGGGTCAGGCTCATCGAAGATGACGATATAATCTATGCTTTCAAGACCGGCAAGAACAGCGGCTCTATCGAGCTGATTGTTAATCGGTCTGTCCGGCCCTTTGATTTTTTTGATACTGCTGTCGCTGTTAAGGCCGAGTACGACAATGTCGCCTTGCTTCTTGCAGAAACTTAAATATTCGATATGTCCCCGATGCAGCACATCGAAGCATCCGTTTGTGAAAACGATTTTCTGCTTGTGATTTCTGTGCCAGTCGAGTTGCGGGGCAAGCTGTTCACTGCTTTTGATTTTTGAGCCGCTTTTTTGCTGCCTGCTGATAAGTTCGTTCACTATTTCATCGATAGAAACGGTCGCTGTTCCGAATTTTTCAACTTCGATACCGCCTGCTACGTTTGCGATTTGCACCGAGTTGGTATAATCGATACCCGCCGCAAGAGCCGCCGCCAAAGCCGCGAGCACCATATCGCCCGCGCCGGAAACATCGTAAACTTTCCTTACAATCGTCGGGATATGCTCAGCGATGGAATTTGTTTTTAAATATGCGCCGTCTTTGTCGAGCGTAATTATAACAGCTTCAAGGCTCAATTTTTTGATTAGAAATTCAGCCGCTTTCGCCGCGTCATCGACAGTTTTTATTTCAATGCCTGACGCTATTGATGCTTCCAGACGGTTTGGCGTTATTACCGATGCGCCTGCGTATTTTATGAAGTCCGCTTTGGGGTGCGGGTCTATCAGAATTTTTTTGCCGGCGTGTTTTGCGATTTTGATTAAGTTTTTGCAAAAACTTTCTTCGAAAAAGCCCTTATTGTAATCCTGCAAACAGACGATATCGACTTTATCTATTAATGATTTGAAACGTTCGATAAATTGCGTGTACAGTTCTTCGCCCAGAAGGCCGTCTTCTTCTTCGTCAACCCGCAGGAGTTGCTGCGGATGAATATGCTGGGCAAGTCCGACAAATCTCTGTTTGGTAATTGTCGGCCTGTTAGCTAATTCAATCAAACCGGTTGTGTCCGCTTGGCCTCCGAGCAATGTTTTAAGTATATTGGCGTTTAAATCTTTGCCGATAACGCCCAGACAATAAGGCTTGCATCCCAACGCTGAAAGGTCAGCCGCGACAGACGCCGCTCCGCCGGGACGATGTTCTTTTTTAACGACTTTCAAAACAGGCACCGGCGCTTCAGGACTAATCCGCAGCGCATCGCCATAGACGTAAACGTCCAAAAGAAAATCACCGGCAAGCATAATTTTCGGCGAGCCGAGGTTTTGAACAAGTTTTATCAGTTCATCATGCATTCAATTTAAATCCTTTATTCAGTATTCAATAGCTAATGACTAATGGCTATTGAATAATGCTTTATCTACAAGGGCGATAATATTTTCTTTGCCGTCGACGAAATCAAGTTCGACCATCATCGCCGCGAACGGAATCTGAAATCTGTCCATACTCAAAAGTGCCGTTTTGATCCAGTCTTTATGCGTCGTAATGACAAACTCCGCCTTATTATAACGCGCGTCTTCATAGATAGCTTCGATATCGTCGTTGGTGTATAAGTGATGGTCATTATATACTTTTTTGCCGACAATGTTAAGTGCCATATCTGTCAGCGTCTGAAAAAAAGCGTCAGGATTACCAATGCCGCAAAACGCGTAAATTTTCTTGCCCTTCATCTGTTCCAGCGGTATCTGCTGGTCTTTTAGCAGTTTCACATACATCGGCTTATGTACCGCCGCGGCAAAAACCATATCAGGTTTGATTTTCGTTACTCTGCGTTTAATCTCTTCGATTATTTCAGGACTGTTCTGATTCGCGCGTGTAATCACCACAGCGTCGGCTCGTTTGAGCGATTCAATCGGCTCACGAAGCAGACCGGCCGGCAGAAGTTTTTCATTTCCGAAAGGCACAGTCGCGTCGATTGCGACGATATTCACATCTCTCGCCAACCGCCTGTGCTGAAATCCATCGTCCATAACGAGCAGTTTTGCTTTGTGTTCGTTAATCGCCTTTTCCGCACCCGCGACTCTGTCATGATTTACAATTACTATTATCGACGGCACTGCTTTTGTCAGCATCGCAGGCTCATCAGCGACATCGCCTTTTTTCTTATAGCCTCTGGTCAGCACAGCCGTTTTGATATTTTTGCCGATGAAGTAATTGCACAGCCACGCAACTAATGGCGTTTTGCCCGTTCCACCAGTGGTAATATTGCCTATACTTATTACCACGGCAGATACTTTTACAGTTCGCAAAAAAGAAATGTCGTAAAGTCTGTTGCGCACACCGACAACCAGACGGTAAAACCATGACAACACAGTCAAAACCAGACACAACGGCGCATAGCAGATGTGCTGCTTTTTGGAAGTAACGAGTTTTCTCCAAAATTTTTCTTTCAAATTGCCTCGCCGAAGGCGACTCCATAATTTTGCATTTTGATTTTTAATTTTTTATTTTTTTTATTATCGCGTCCGCCATCTGACTTGTGCCGACGGCTGTCGGGTCGTTTCGGTCAGCCTTCATATCATAAGTAACGTCTTTGCCTTCTGCGATTACCGCCGCGACCGCGTCTTCGAGTTTTTTCGCTTGTGCTTTTTTGCCCATATACTCCAGCATCAAAACGCCCGAAAGAATCAACGCACATGGATTAACTTTATTTTGCCCTGCATATTTCGGTGCGCTGCCGTGCGTCGCTTCGAAAATCGCGCCCTTATCGCCGATATTCGCGCCCGGCGCTACGCCAAGTCCGCCGACTAATCCTGCGCACAAATCGCTCAATATATCGCCATACAAATTCGGCAGAACCAGAACATCGTACAACTCCGGCTTTTGAACCAACTGCATACACATATTGTCAACGATGCGGTCTTCAAATTCTATATCGTTGTATTGCTTTGCGATTTGCCTGCTGACTTCAAGCCAAAGGCCGTCGCTGAATTTCATAATGTTCGCTTTGTGAACAGATGTAACTTTCTTTCGGCCGTGACTGCGGGCATACTCAAAAGCATATCGCACAATCTTTTCCGTACCCTTAACGCTTATCGGCTTTATACTAACGCCCGCATCGCTGCCGATTTGACGTTTGCTGTGCTTATTGAGCCAGTTGATTAGCTCGGTCGTATCGTCTTTGCCTTTTTCGAATTCGATACCTGCGTAAAGGTCTTCGGTGTTCTCACGAACCAGTACAAGGTCAATATCTGAATATCTGCTCCGCACGCCTTTATAACTTTTGCAAGGCCGAAGGCACGCGTACAGTCCGAGTTCCTGCCTCAAGTAAACGTTGATACTCCTGAACCCTGTTCCGACAGGTGTAGTGATTGGAGCTTTGAGGCCGAGACCATTTTTCTTTACCGAGTCGATTGTCGCCGCAGGCAGGGGATTTCCCGTTCGTGCCATAACGTCAACGCCGGCCTCTGCCATTTCCCATTTAATGCCCGCGCCGGTAGCGTCGATACATCTTTTCGCCGCTTCGGCTATCTCCGGCCCAATTCCATCGCCTGTTATAAGTGTTACTGTAGTCATTATTTAGTATCTCGTATCTGGTATTTCGTATCTCGTTTTCGCTTCACGCTTCACGAACCGCAAGATACCTTAAGTTATTAAAACACAATATGTTAAATTATCCGTTGGCCTTTGTCAATAAAAGAGTTAGCGTGTTTTTTTGTGGATTCGATTAGCCCTGCCAACGCTTTGGCAGGGTTCGTTGTTTAGCCGTTTCCGGCATTCTAATCCTCGATTCTTCAGGATTTTTCTGCTTTAAAAAGAAAAATCAGAGAGGACGGAAACGCGTCATTTTGAGCAACGCCGAGAAATCTATTGAATTTTGTCATTCTAAAACGAGCAAGGATAAAATTTAACCTAACCATTGCATATATTTATAACTTTTTTATAATACTTCTGCTTCTTGTGGTTTTTATAACATTGATGTTAGTTATCTAAAAGGATTATAACTACTATGTCAACCATTGCAAAATTATCAAAATTATTTCAAACAATTAGTGCTGATAATTTAAATCAAGCTAAAATTTATGCGGATGAAATAATAGCAGATGAAGAGAAAATAGGGCATCATGCTGCCGCTAAACTATTACGAGGATCTTTACGCCCTAATGGACGCAAATCTGAATCTTTTCATGGGAAAAATTTGATATATGAACAAGTCGATGTGATTTCTGGAGCACTTTCACCGATAACAGAATGCATTAAAATGTCAGATATCATGTTAAAGCTCCAATGGCAGAAAGAAATAAGCATCATTCTTAAGGAGTGGATGAACCGTGATTATCTTGCAAAAATGGGAATACAACATCGAAGCAAACTTTTTTTCTATGGTCCTCCGGGATGTGGTAAAAGTATGGCCGCTTGTGCAATAGGGCACGAGTTGTCTTTACCAACTTATATAGTTCGATTTGATGCTATAATCGGAGCGTATCTTGGCCAAACTGCAATTCACTTAAGAGAACTGTTTAGGTTTGCAGAAATGTCCCCATGTATATTATTATTTGACGAAATTGATGCTTTGGGCAAGAAGAGGGGTAACCCATTAGATGTAGGTGAACTTGACCGCATAGTCATTGCGTTAATGCAAGAGTTAGAACATTGTCATGCTAAAGGAATTATTATTGCAACTTCAAATTTACCAAAACACTTAGACAACGCGCTTTGGCGTCGTTTTGATGTTGCAATTGAATTCCCAAAGCCAAACAAAAATGAAATTATAAGATACTCCAGAAAAATGGCACAAAAACATAATATAGTGCTGTCGCATAAAATAAGAAAAAAACTCTCGAATATAAACAGTTATGCAGATGCAGAAAATGTTATTAAATCTGAAGCTCGGTATTTAGCTTTAGAAAAGATCCGAGACTAAATAATGTCAAAAAGCGAAAAAAAACAACCTAAAACTTTCTTTCTAAATGAACAACACGAATTGGGGCATAGTGAAAAAGATGGAGGTGGTAGGCCGCCTAAGTATGCACCGATAAATTGGGCAACAAAGGGGCAGGTAATACATCAATCACTTAGTACTGTTAAACAAAAAATTAAACGTTCTAAAGATCCTCTTCGCGAGAATCATTTTTTTTTGTTGGCCAATCCCGAAAAAAAAGTTGTCAAAGAATCGGAGAGTAGAGGTGAGAAATCAACGTATGAAGAAAAGACCGAATACGCCAAAGATGATTCGCAAATTTTTCAAAGGCTTGGTTTAGATTTATTACAAGTTAATGATGATGGTACAGCTGCTGTCCATGCCAGATCAGATCAAATTGAAAGACTATTAGCGACCACTGAATTTTTAAATAAACTTAATCAACGAGATAAATTTAAGTGGGCTAAAATCCATGAGTTCGATCTCATTTCATCAAAATATAGAATAGATTTGCCTTGGATCGAGAATTTTAAGCCAAATGATAAAATTGATACTGTTATAGAATTTCAACCCCTTCTCGAAAATCGCGAAGTAGAGACCGTCTTAAATGCGATAGTTGAATTACTGAAGCGATTTGAAGCAGGGAAATTAAGTAGAGGGGGAAAAGATTTTTCGGGACGGCATTGGTACAGGGGAAATATAACTAGAAAATGTTTGGAGACCATTGCAGAATGTTTTTATTCTGTGCAATCTCTACATTCTCCATTGATGGCGATTGCCGCAGGCGAGAAAAATCTTGTTTCACAGAAAATAAATACAAAAGTAGCATCGCAAAGGATTGACACAACTCAGTTGCCATGCGTAGCAGTAGTAGATACTGGTATTCCTGCCGATCATTTACTGTTGTCAAATTATCGTCGTAGCGGGCAATATATTGATCCTGCGGCTATTGGTGTTCCACAAAGCGACCATGGTTCATTTGTGGCATCAAGGATTGTTTTTGGCGATTGTAGTTATGATGAATTAGCAAATTCACCTCAGGGGATGTGTACTTTTTATGATGTTAATATCGCGTCAGGCGGAGGCGAAATAGATGAAAAAGGTGTTTATGAAGCTATGAACTCAATTGTTAGAATGGCACCGGATATAAGGGTGTTCAATTTTAGCTTTGATGGTAAAATACCCCTTGAAAATATGAAGATAACAAGGAAGGAAAAATTAAGACTTGTTCAGGACCTTGATAATTTTATTTTTGCTAATGATGTAATTGTTGCTATCGCTGCTGGTAACAGCACGAAAGGTGTCATTCCACAACAAAAATATCCTGCTCACTTAGACGACCCTCAATGGGGATTAGCACATTGGGCAAGAAGCTTTAATTCTATTACATGCGGTTCTTATGTCAATCTTTCCTCTATAGGTGATGGCTTAGTCAGAGATGCTGGATGGCCTAGCCCATTTACGCGAGTAGGACCAGGTTTTTGTAAGAGCCCTAAGCCTGATTTTTCAGCTCATGGTGGTAATTTAACAAGTGAGTACCAATTTGTAACTGGACTTGGAGTTTGGGGTTGTAATGCTCGCGGTATTATTGAGGACAACTCGGGAACATCTTATTCCGCTCCCTTATTGGCTCGCGAAGCTGCATTTACATTGAATATTTTGAATAATTACTGTACGTCTGGAGCGAAGCCTTATGGTGTAACTGTTAAGGCATTTTTAGCTTTAACCGCAGAAAGTCCTGTGCCAGATACAAGAGTAAGCCAACTTGTAGAAAGAACTCTTGGGAAAGGAACTGCAACTTCTAAACGAATTAATAATCCGAGAGCAAATTCCGCTGTTTTGATTTGGCAGGGGATTCTTGAGAACTCTAAAGATAAAATTATGGTAAGAATACCGATACCAAAGGCATGGCTCGAAAATGCTGATAAGCCGTATCTTCGACTTGTTTTGGCAGGGGATATACCTGTCAATTCAGAGGTTGTGGGACTTTGGGCGTGTAGAAAAATAGAAGCACAATTTCGACCAGCTCCAAATACACCGGCTTTACATCCTAAAGGAAGTGGACATATTAGTTATCCTTTAATAGAGCGCGGATATGATTTGAAGAAAATTCCGAGTGGGGTTACTGTGGAAGGAGATGAATGGCTATTGGAAATTTCTTACACAGAAAAAGCCGCTTATTATTCAAATTTAGACTTTGCACCACAGCAACGTGTAGCATTCGCCGCTGAATTAGTTGACTTTGGAGAAAGTTCTGTTAGTCCCCAAGCTTATCTCCAAGAGTTGCCAATTGCCTCAACAATGCAACGTTTGAGTGTTCCACCAACTATTTTGCGTGCTCCAATAATAATTAAATCTCGAATGTGATCCAACATAATCATAATCAAGCATAATTTCCGGGGACACCATACTCATTTTTAGCGACTCCACAACTTTGCTTTTTAAAAATCCCCGCCTTTTAGCGGCTCCACAATTCAAAATTAAGAATTAAGAATTAAGAATTAAAAACTATTATATCTTTTTCTCAATCAAAAACACCCAAAATTTATCCGCTTCTACGTCTTTCAAATTTCAAATCTCGTAGGTTGGATTTTTCAACGCATTTCACTTAAAACCACTTAAATCCAGTCGAATCCAGTTCATTTCACTTTGATTTACTGATTTTTACTGGCTTTTTGATGCTTTTTTGAGCCATTTTAGGCATTTTTTTCGTTTTTTCCTGTCGCATTTTGGCTAATACGGCAAAAACTGGCACACTTCAGATAAGAAATTGATAGTAGTGTGATATGTTTGCAACATGTTTGGAGCAGTTTTGGCGAAAATAATGCGCAAGTTTCCTAAAAACCGAAAATCTTATTAGCCATTTTGCGACACGTTTTTGCAACATTTGCGCACGAAATAATTTAAATTTCCCCGCAAGTTTCTGCAAAATGGGCGCAACTTTTGTCAAACCCGCGCACGAAAAAAAAGTTAAATTCCCCGCAAGTTCATAAAATATTTCTTCGTGTCCTTCGTGTTCTCTGTGGTGAAATTATCTGGTTGCGGAAGTCAGGACTTTGATTTCGCGTGCGACGATATCCGCGATAATTCTCTGCTGCGGCGACATCGGTTGAAGCGGAGCTCCAGAGCTTTGCTTCGGAGCTACGCGAAAATCCCCGAGATTTTGGATTTTGTTGCTTACAATCTCCCTTGTGGAGGCTTGAACAACAAAATCAGAGGGGATTGGTTCCGATTTCTGGAACGGCAGAATCTTAACAGGAACAAATTTTATGGCTTGGGCTTTCGCAGCCGCTGGGGCAGGTGTGGGTGTGGGGGTCGAAGCGGGTGAGCCGGGCGATTTACGTTTCATCGCGGCGATTTTCCGATGCTGGGCAAGTATCTGACTGCCGAGGTCGAACGTCGGCATACCCTCGGTATAGTCTTCATCTTTGGCGTTGCTGATTTTGCCAACAATGTCGCTTATAAACTCGCCTTTTTTTTCTTCGTTCTGCATAAGTATCATTATAACATTAATTTGGGAAAAATCAAAAAAATGAATTTTTTTTTTTAAAGCAGGTTATCTACAAAATATCGCGGAGTAACGATATTTATCTTGTTATATTTCCCTACATCAAGCAAATGTTTATCACCGCTAATAATGTATTGACATCTTGATGCGATTGCGCAGGCGATGAACTTATCATCGTCAGGGTCTTGGCAAACAGGTTCTTTGAGGTAACAGGGGCCGACAAGTTCGGTTTTCATAAGAAGCGGTTCAAAAACAGAGTCGAAATTGACATTTTTAAGTTTGGCTGACAAGAGATTTACAACCCGCCGATATTCTACGATAATTTCTTCTGACAGGGCGACTTGAATCAACTCGTCATTCCATGCGTTAAGGATGCGACAAGGCGGCCCGCTGAAAAAAATGCCGGATACAAAAACATTCGTATCAATAACGGCTTTGGTCGATTTCACTTTTTGCCTCGAACGTGTTTGATGGCGTCAGATATGTCTTTAGAAGTTAATTTTGCTTTTTTTGCCGCCTTGCGAGCGGTGGCAAGCAAACTGCCAAATTCCTGCATTGAAGGGGCGGTAATTGTTTTCAGAACAACCGCGTCTTTTTCGCCTAATACAAGAAACTGGCAGCCGTTTTCAAGTCCGAGAGTTTTTCTAATGCTTTCCGGTATTACGACCTGTCCTTTAGACGACATTTTTGTTGTAGCTAAATTTGCTGACATAAGGCACCTTTTTTTTAAAAAATACAATCTTACTTGTAAGATTATACAATATGGGCAGAATATTAACAAGGATTTTTTTTATTTTTTAATTATATATAGCCACAAAAACACCAAGGCACAAAGAAATTGAATTTTAAATAATTTCGTGTCTTTGTGACTTAGTGGCTACGTTTCCGGTCCTAATGAAAATTGCGTAAAATTTTCCAGCGGAAATTCTTCGACAATTCCCTGAATGTCTTCGGTCGTAATCTTCTTTATGAGGCCGATTTCTTCTTCGATAGGTCGGTATTTGCCGAGATAGACCCAGTTTACGCCGAGTTCGACAAGTCTGCCCATTGGTATTTCGTTTTGGATTGTGATGCCGGACAGGACTTTGTTTTTCGCCTTTTGGAGTTCTTCGCCTGTGATTTTATCTTTTTTCAGGGCCTTGAAAATATTTTCGACGATTTGCATTGCCTTATCGCCGTTTTCCGAGCTTGTACGGATATAGCTGTAAAATGCGCCGACGCCGTCCATAGCATCGCAGTTCATGGATGCCGATTCTGCGATGGCCGAATCGACTAATTCCCAGAAGAATCTTGAGCCGGTATCATCGCCGACGATTTTGGCAAGCAGAGTGGCGGCATACGCGTTTTTGTCCTGATACCCAACTGTGGAGCTTATAAGGCAGATATGTTTGCAGTTGAGATTTTTCTTTGTTTCGGATTGTTTTTTTGCGGTGCCTGCGAAAAATTCTATTTTCCGCTCGGCTGGTGCCGGCTTCCACATTCCGCAGCCTTTTTCGATTAGTTCGCAGCTTTTTTCGAAATCGAAATTGCCTGCGATAGCGACCGTGATATTATTTGGTACGTATCTGCGTTCGAAATAATTTCGCATTTGTGTGCTGGTGAGAGCTTTGATAGTTTCGATAGAGCCGAGCACGCTTTTCCCGCAGGGATGCGAGCCGAAGTGTAAAGTTCTGCAGGTTTCGCGCACGTCAAAATGCGGCAAGTCTTTATACATCGCGATTTCTTCGAGAATTACATTTTTCTCCATATTAAAATCGTCATCTTTTAACCCCGGCCGCATAAGCTGACACCACAAATCAATCGCTTTGCCGAGCTGCTCCGGCAGGGTGGCGGAATAAAAGACGGTGTTCTCTTCGGTTGTGAATGCGTTGTACTGTGCGCCCATTTCGTCGAAGAGAAGATTTACATCGAAGGCGGAAATTTTGTCCGTGCCTTTGAAAAGCATATGTTCGAGATAATGGCTGACGCCGTTGATTTCGTCGGTTTCGTCTCTTGAACCTGTGCGGGTGAAAAAGCCGACGGCGGCGGATTGCGCGTCGCGGTTTATTTCGCCGATGATGTTCAGGCCGTTAGCAAGTTTTTTATGTTTGAATTCCATTATGATACCGCTTTTATCTCTGTCGGGCCGATTGTAACAGAGCAGAATTTGTCGAAAGGATTTTTCTTCAGATAATCGATAACGCTTTTGCTCGTAACTTTTTCTATGCTTTGTTTAATTTCGTCAAGGCTGCGGACTTTTCCGAGCATATATAAATCCGTGGCGGCGGCTGATGAACGCGAAATTGTCGATTCACTCTGCATTATGAGCGAACTTTGCAGGCCGGTTTTGGCTCTTTGCAGTTCATCTTCTGCGATTCCATCGGCCAATTTTTTAAACTCTTCAATTATTACGTCGTAAGTTTGCTGTGCCTTGTCCGGCGTGGTTCCTGCGTAACATCCGATGCCGGCCAATTCTTTTACAGAATGGTAGTTTGCGCCGACCGCGTAGCAAAGGCCGCGTTTTTCTCTGACTTCGGTGAACAGTCTGGAACTCATACCGCCGGAAAGAACAGCGACGGCGACTCTTGCGTCGTAATACTGCGGATTGGTCTGCGGTACGCTATCGGTCATTATGCCGATGTGTACCTGTGCGCCTTCGTACGGATAATGATGATAGCCAAGAGGCTGGCGCTTTTGGATTGTTTCTTTTGTTGTTTTTGACTGGCGACTGCCGAAGAGTTCTTCAGTCTGTTCGCAGAGTTTTTTGAAATTGAGTTTGCCGGCGGCTGCGAGAATACAATCGCCGATTTTGAAATTGTCCGCGACAATCTGTCTGCATTTTGCGTCCGTCAGATTCTGTAAATCTTCCTGTTTGCCGACGGTGTTTCTGCCGAGCGGGTCGGGATAAAAATGCTCACGCAGCAAAAGCTTGATTCGATGTCTTGGGTCGTCGTCGAGACTCATCAATCCCTGTATCGCAAGCTGTTTTGAATACTCAAACTGCTGCGCATCAAGAGCGGGGCGGAGAATGATATCGGCGTAAATCTCGATAACTTTGGACAGGTTTTCGGCCTGCATCGCAGTGGCCAGCGTAAGATGTCTTGAATCTACGTTACTGCCGCGGTGGAGTCCCATGCCATCCATAAGGTTGCTTAATTCTCTGCTGGAGTTTTTGCCTGCGCCTCTGAAAATCCAGTCTTCAATAATCGCAGGCGCTCCGCAACAGCCGTCAGGCGTTACCGCGGCACCGGCGGGAATTAGAAATTCAAACGCAGCCGACTGAACCGCAGGTACTTCAATACCAACGACAGTCATTCCGTTTGATAGTTTATGTGTATTTATGATTTCGGCCATTTACAACTTTCGGATTATGCTACGGCGGCTGCGTCTTCCTGTTCCGATTGAGCGGAATCGAACGTTACGCTGATTCGCTTGCTGATGCCTTTCTGCTGCATTGTAATGCCGTAGAGTAAATCAGCAATGCTCATCGTTCGCTTTGCGTGCGTGATAATCACGAACTGCGAATACTTCCTGAATTCCTGCACAATCATATTGAACCGCTCGTTGTTCGCTTCATCCAGCGCGGCGTCAACTTCATCTAAGAAGCAGAAGGGCGACGGCTTGGAAAGGAATACCGCAAATAAAAGCGCAATGGCTGTCATTGTTTTTTCGCCGCCGCTCAAGAGGCTGATGCTTCGCGGCTCTTTGCCCGGAGGACGTGCGATAATTTCAATTCCACTTTCTAGAATGTCTTCCGGCGTTTCGAGCAGTACATCTGCTTTTCCGCCGCCGAACAGTTTGCGGAACACTTCCTGGAAGTTTAGTCTAATCTGCTCGAATGTCGCGGCAAATTTATCAATCGATTCCTTATTCAATTTCGTAATCAACTGTGTAAGCTGATTTTTGCTGTTGTTCAAATCCTCAATCTGCGTTGTCAGGAACTCATTGCGTTTTTCAAGTTCGTCCTGCTGCTCAATCGCGTCAACATTAACGTTACCGAGGCGTTCAATTTTTGTTCTTAAATCATTTATCTCATCGCGGACGGCGTCCCAATTCGTTTCGCCGGTGGCGTTGTATGTTTCGTATTCCTTAACCAAATCCATACCAAGCTCTTCAGACACTCTTGCAATTAGGTCGGTTGAACGTACCTGTAACTGGCCGAGTTCCATTTTTAATTGGTTAAGCTGCTGGTCAAGCTCCGCCTGTTTTTGTCTGTCCTGCTTGAGCTGGTCTTCAGTCTGCGTTCTGTTTTCGAGCATTTCCTCAACCTGCTGATGAAGTTCGACGCTCTGGTTATGCGTTACTTCTTTTTGCGTGAGCAGTTCGGAAATAGTTGATTCGCTTGTTTCGATTTCTTCCAAGCCCTGGTCAATCTGCTGTGTACAGGCCTGGATGCTGTTCAATGTCGATTCAAGCGAGTTTTCATTCTGTTCAATCTGCGATTTCAGGCCGGCGATTCGCTGCTCAATCGCTTTTTTCTGTTCCTGCGTCTGGCCGAGGAAGACCTTCAGTTCCGTAAGCTCACTCGCATACTGTTCGGCGGATTGTTTCTTTTCAGCAAGCTGCGCTTCGAGTACCGCGATGTGTTCTGTACGCTGTGTGTTTACGGTTTCCAATTCCTCAAGCTGCTGTTTTGACGAATATTCTTTTTGAACGGTGTCATTAATCTGTTTTTCGAGCGACTGAACTTCACTTGCCAGAATCGGCTGTTCGCCCATCAGACGTTTGACGTTCTGGTCGATAACGTTCAAATCTGAAACGATATTTGTTTTTTCTGTGCTGGCTTCGTAAACGGAAGTTCTGAAATCCTTGCAAAGCGTTTCGAGATGCTGATTCTCACGAAGGCCGGCGGTAAGTTTGGTTTCGAGGTCGGTAATGACTTTCGAGACGGTTTCCATTTCGCCGATGAGCTGCGCGAGACGACTCTTTCTTGAAATCAAACCGATGGTCTTGCCAATCGGTCCGCTGCAGAAACTTGCGTCCGCGTTAAGGACTTCGCCGGTGATTGTTACGAAGCTGTAACCCTTGGCACAATATGAACTCAACTCGAATGCTTTTTGCGTGTTCTCAACAATTATTATTTTGCCCAGAAGCTGCCAAGCGAGTTGAGCATACTCATAATCAAAGTTTACGAATTCCACCGCTCGACCCATAACACCATTTAAGTGCGGGAAATCGATGGTTTCGACAAACGGCTCGATATTTTCTGTGCAGACAAAGCGAACTCTTCCGCCTGCCTGCTGGGTGAGCATACTATCATTTACGACCTGCTGCATATCGCTGGTAACAACCGCGTCGGCTTTGCCTTCGAGTGCTGCTTCAATAGCGATAGCGTAGTCAGGATTTGCGCGAATAATATCGGCGATGATGCCTTTGATAAACGGTTTGGCCTGTGCCTGCGCAAGAATTTTCTTAACGGAATTGCCGAGGCCTTCGCGACGGCTTTCCATATCGGAAATGACTTTCACTTCGCTCTGAATTGCGCTTCTGTGTTCGCGTGCTTTGGCAAGCTGCTCATTGGTAATCGCCGCCTGCTGGTCAATCTCCGCAATCTGGTTGCGCTTGATTTCCAACTGCTGCTGCAACTCTGCGATGACTTTATTTATGTCGTCAAGGCGTGCCTGATTCTGTGCTTTGCCGCCGAGCATATTTTCAAGCTGTTCTTTTGTTTGGCCGATTCGGTCGCTTATACGATCCTTTTGGCCGGAAAGATTATTGCGGTAAATATTAATGCTCTGAATTTCGTTGTGCAGTTGCGCGGTTTTGCGGACGATGTCGATGATTCCGGTTTTTTCGTCCTGCAGCTCTGTTTCCGTCTGCGCACAATCGAGATTTATCGAACGAATTGTTTCCTGTACTGTTTCAAGCTCGAATTGCTTCTGCTCGAAGTTTTTGCTTATCGTTTCAAGTTCCTCGGCATCCTTTGTGATTTGCGTTTCAAATTCTGCGATTCGCTGCTGAATTTGCGAGATACTTTGTTCCTGTGCCTGCTTGCGGACTTTTGTTTCTTCTATTGTCTTACGCAAAAATTCAATCTTCTGCTGCAACTGCTCGATGCGAGCGGTAATGCTGACAAGATTATTATCGCAGCGGTTGATTTCGCCTTCCTTTTCGATAATCTGCGCAGCGAGCGTGCTTAATTTTGCGTCGTTGTGCGAAACTAATGTCGCGACTTCGGCCAGTTGATTTTGCAGTTCGTCAGTCTGTGCGGATTTCTGCGATGTTTCAGTTGTTAACTGATGATATTGAGCAAGCGAGAATGAAACTTTCAACTCTTTGAGCCGTTGATTGTACTGGAGATAATTTCGTGCTTTGCCGGCCTGAAGTTTTACGCTTCGCAATTGTTTTTGCACTTCGCCAACGATGTCGGCCAATCGCAGAAGATTTTGCTCGGTGTTTTCGAGTCTGCGAAGGGCTTCTTTTTTCTGTGCCTTGTATTTGCTGATGCCGGCGGCTTCTTCGAAGATGGAACGACGGTCGAGTTTCGAGCTGGTAAGGATTTGCGAGATTGCCCCTTGTTCGATAATCGAATACGCCTTTACGCCGACGCCTGTGTCCATGAACATTTCGCGAATGTCTTTGAGACGTGAAACCTTGTTGTTTACGAGGTATTCGCTTTCGCCGCTACGGTAGAGACGACGGGTTATGCACAGTTCATCAGCTTCAAGGCCAATTCCGGCGGCCTGTGAGAAATGAAGGCTGACTTCGGCTCTGCCCATAGGTTTGCGCGAAGCGGAACCGCTGAAAATGACGTCTATCATTTGGCCGGAACGCAGGCTTTTTGTGCTCTGCTCGCCGAGTACCCATTTTAAGGCGTCAACTACATTGCTTTTTCCGCAGCCGTTGGGGCCGACGATGGCCGTTATCTGCTGGTTAAATATAAATTCTGTTCTGTCGGCAAAACTCTTAAAGCCGTCCAGAATAATCTTTTCAAGTCTCAATCTAAGTCTCCGTACATAAGTATTTGATTGCTAAAGAGATATAAGATAATTACGCAAAACTTCCGTTCCGACAACATAATATGTTATCGGTCTTTAGCGAGATATTTCTTTATAATAAGTGAAAAACGAAAAGTGCAAAGTGAAAAATTGGGAAAATAGCGAAATTTTTGATTTTCCTTTAAAAATCCCATCGTTTAGCCCGGCCGGCATTTTAATTCCCGATTCTTTAGGATTTTTACACCTCGAAGTAAAAATCAGAGAGGGTAGTGCAAAAAATGAGTGCGAAAAAATAGAATGGACTGACGATATAATGGATGTTACAATCAGGGTTTAATAAAAATCGAGAACCATTAAACGAAAGGAAAATGTATGGGTCACAGTAGGGATACAAAAAAAGAAACAAGAAAACAGCCTAAAAGAACAGCCGAAGAAAAACGCGCCGCGAAAAAAGCCAAAAAAGCAGGCCTGTAATTTACGGCCGAAATATCCAGATTTTGTAGCAATTTAGCCGATTGCGGAAAAATGGGGACTGGCACAGCAAACCGTAAAAACAGCGGTTTAGTTTGAGCTCGTCCTCATTTTTTTTTAAAAGCCGCGTAATGAATGTAAAAACATCATAATTTACTGCAAATGGTTATAAACATTGATTATGAGGGTATTATGGGGATATTCACCTCTGGTACAAAAAAAATATTTGAACAGTAGGGCGGAGAAAAGTGCTGCACGATAATTTATAAATCTCAAATTTATTCATTTAGTTTAAAATTATACAAAATATAAAACATAGCTTTCCGTGTCGTAAAACTGCATAAATGGCCAAATGCAGTTTTTTTTAAAAAAATCGTAAGATTTCTGCTTGACGGCGAAATCAATACGAGGTAATATATGCGACTCGTCGGTGTGGTTGGTAATCACATCGGTTTAGGTGATGAAAGTTTTTCGGAGAAAATTTGAAAGAAATTTTCAAAATTTTAAATTTTTATCCTTGACTGTTGATAAGTAATTAATTACTATCTCGCGTCTATCAAATATTGAATGTCGCTGGCAGTTAAGAACAGCGGCATTTTTGTTTGCCCTGTGAAAACAGGAAAAGTTCTTTAAAATATATTATACGAAGCAAGATGAGCCTTGAATAGCCGACTCATTTGTCCGGAATTGGGGACAGATATAAATGCTTACAGGCCAAAGGCTACTGACTCTTAATATGGGCTCGTAGCTCAGTTGGTTAGAGCGTACGCCTGATAAGCGTAAGGTCGGAAGTTCGACTCTTCCCGGGCCCACTAATATTTGAGATTTCAGATTTGAAATTTGAGATTGGTCTTGCCCGGGGATGTAGCTCAACTGGGAGAGCGCCGGCTTTGCAAGCCGGAGGTTGCAGGTTCGATCCCTGTCATCTCCATTAATCTTGAAACGAAAGTTTTGAGGTGATGCCAGGTCAGCCTTTAGGGGCGCGACAGGTAAGTACAAGTTCTTTTAAAAGTGAATAGCGTAGATGTCTCAAGGTGGGTTGTGGTTATAATTTCAAATATATACACAGCTTTACCGAGTGCCATTATGAAAATACCTAAAATCAGTTTTTGATTGATATGGTCAAGTTACTAAGAGTATATGGGGGATGTCTAGGTGTCGAAAGGCGATGAAGGACGTGGCTGACTGCGATAAGTCCGGGGCAGGTGTCTAGCAACCGTTAATCCCGGAATGTCCGAATGGGGGAACCCTATCACATGAAAGTGTGATAATCACCAGTTGAATGTATAGACTGGCTGAAGCGAACACAGAGAACTGAAACATCTCAGTACCTGTAGGAAAAGAAATCAATTGAGACTCCGTCAGTAGCGGCGAGCGAACGCGGATCAGCCCAAACCGACCTTCGGGTCGGGGTTGCGGGCATCGGTTAGGAGTTACAAAGGTAGCGCAAGTTGAATCAACTGGAAAGTTGAACCGTAGAAGGTGATAGTCCTGTAGATAAAAGCGTGTGCCCTCCGTTATGCCGATGTACCAGAGTAGCACGGATCTCGTGAAACTCCGTGTGAAACAGGGGAGACCACTCTCCAAGGCTAAGTACTACTCGACAACCGATAGTGAAAAAGTAGCGCGAGCGAAAGATGAAAAGAACCCCTATTAGGGGAGTTAAAAGGACCTGAAACCATATACTTACCAGTTGTAGGAGGGCTATGATACGCTTCGGCGTATAATGCCTCACTACGTGCCTTTTGCATAATGAGCCGGCGAGTTACCGTTTGTGGCAAGGTTAATCCCTTCAAGGGAGCAGCCGTAGCGAAAGCGAGTCTGAATAGGGCGAATTAGTCGCAGGTGGTAGACGCGAAACCAAGTGATCTACGCATGGCCAGGTTGAAGGAGGTGTAAAAATCTCTGGAGGACCGAACCCATTAACGTTGAAAAGTTACGGGATGAGCTGTGCGGAGGAGTAAAAGTCTAATCAAACTTGGAGATATCTCGTACTCTCCGAAATAGCTTTTGGGCTAGCCTGGAGTAAATTGTTTAACGGGGGTAGAGCTACTGAATGGGGATATGGAGCTACCCGCTTGCATTCCCCAACCAAACTCCGAATACCGTTAAATTTACCTCTGGAGTCAGTCTGCGGGTGATAACATTCGTGGTCAAAAGGGAAACAACCCTCGACCGCCAGCTAAGGTCCCCAATTTGAGCTAAGTTCATAAGGAAGTCGAATTGCTATGACAGTCAGGATGTTGGCTTAGAAGCAGCCACCATTTAAAAAGTGCGTAATAGCTTACTGACCGAGCAGTTTGGTGCCGAGAATGAACGGGAATTAAGTTCAAAACCGAAGCTGCGGATTTATTTGAATTCTACGGAATTCTTATAAGTGGTAGGAGAGCGTAATAACCAGCGTTGAAGCGATACGATAACGAGTCGTGGAGCGGTTATTAGTGATTATGCCGGCATGAGTAACGATAAAACAGGTGAGAATCCTGTTCGCCGTAAACCTAAGGTTTCCTGGGGAAGGTAAATCCGCCCAGGGTTAGTCGGTCCCTTAGTCGAGGCTGAAAGGCGTAGACGATGGACAGCAGGTTAATATTCCTGCACTATGTTAGTGGACGCAAGCAGTGACGCGTTCCTGATCTTTATCCCGTGATTAGTCGTGCGGGTGCCGCAAGGCCGAGGTCGATTTTGATACCGAAGTAGAGTTAGGGAGCGCCAAGAAATAGCTGCCCAAGATTGAAACTAATGTAACCGTACTAAAACTGACACAGGTAGGTGAGGAGAATATCCTCAGGCGCTCGAGATAACCGTCCTTAAGGAACTAGGCAATTTGACCCCGTACGTTCGCAATAAGGGGTCCCTACAAATCGATGTAACAGTTGATTTGAGGGCGCAGAGAAATGGCTCTGGCGACTGTTTATCAAAAACACAGTTCTGTGCTAACACGTATAGTGGATGTATACAGAATGACGCGTGCTCGGTGCCGGAAGGTTAAGGAAGTCGGTCAATGGGAGCAATCCTGTAAAGCTGACGACCGAAGCCCCGGTAAACAGCGGCCGTAACTATGACGGTCCTAAGGTAGCGAAGTTCCTTGTCGGGTAAGTTCCGACGTGCATGAACCGCGTAACGACTGGAGCAGTGTCTCAAGGACGGACTCGGTGAAATTATATTT
>JAJFVK010000018.1 GCA_021371795.1 Planctomycetaceae bacterium
TGAGATATTAAAACACCGAGCCGAATTAAAACATAAAACAATGGTTGAAAGAAAAAAAGTTAATAGTAGAATGAGCGTTGTTGAGCCGAAAAAGCTCTCTTAGAAAAGAGCTTCTTTTGTGCCATTCTTGCTGACGACATAAAGTAAGGTGATTTGTTAACAACGCTCTTTTAGAACTGCCAGTAGAGATAATCTATGCGTCCAGATGCTATGAGAGAACGCCATTCGACAAAACAGAGGTAAAAGTACTTTGGAACAAGAAGGTTATTATATTGGGCTGTGGCACTGGCGGCAGTTTAATTTCACTTGAGATGGCAAGAGCGGGAGTAGGCAGCATAACACTATGCGATCCTGAAAGACTTGAGTTGGCTAATATTTCACGGCATGAAGGCGATTTGTTGGATGTCGGCAAACTAAAGACGCAGATAGTCGCAGAAAGAATCAGCCGGATCAATCCTGCTATAAAAATCACGACGTATCCAGAAGATATATTCGATAAGTCCCAAGAAAAGGTAACCGAAATCGTATCTGGCCATGACCTTGCCATAGCCGCGACCGACAATACCGCCATTCAACTGGTTATCAATGAAATTATGCACAAGCTTGGTATTGCCTGTGTGTTTGGTGGCTGCTATGAAGAGGCACGAGGTGGAGAGATATTCTTTACCTTGCCAAGTGAAAATATGCCATGTCTGGCCTGTCTTCGAGGCGGCTTGAAACAGCCGCAAAGGAATAAAGATATAGATTACAGTACCGCCAAAGGACCGGAAGATTATCATGGTCAGCCCGGTCTACATTCAGCGGTTAATTTTATAACATCGATTGAAGTGCAGATATGCCTGGGTATTCTCCTTAGAGGAAGTACAAGTTCTGAACTTGCCAGGATGATTGATGTTAAGAGAAATTTTCTGCTTATAGGCGGTATGATGTCGGAAGGATTTTATCGATTTAGAAAACCGTTTGACATTTATTATCAACCATTGAGCGGGCCACGGGAAAATTGTCCTGTTTGCGGGAATGTTGAAATATCAGTTGAAATTGGAGGAAAATCATAATGAGTTTTTTAGATATATTTAAATCAATTATCTTATCCTCAGCAAATAACCAGAGCGATAACTGCAACGACGACTATAGATACAGTTTGTTCTCACATAAACGACCATCAAAGCAGGATAAATATGTTAAGGTAAAAAGCAAAGGTGCTGAAAAACAATATCGCATTAACAAATATGGTGAAGTCTTTGAAGAGTGAGACTAAAAATTTTGATTCAATGAATATGGAAACACGACCATCTAATTTCTGTTTTGCTGAAAAACCAAGCATTTTCGCCGACTTAATGACAGAGGAAGAATTAATAATATTTTTAAGAATTCCAGAAATTAGTAATTCGGAAGATTATCACAATGTTATTGAAAATCTCAAACGTATGCACGGGCTGCCAAGAATTCATATATGTGGAAAAGTAATTTATCCGAGAGAGGCTATTTTGGAATGGGTCAGAGCCAAAACAATTACCGAAAAATAATACTTGCGCTGATTCAGACAATGCGGTATAATCCGGCTTGGGTTAATCCGAGCCTAACCAGCATCATAAGTCGGAAAGGAATGACAATATGAAAAAGCTGGTAACGCTCTGGCAGAGGCCATCTTCCGATGGCCGCTCTTTCACATATTATATGATTTATTTTGACTCTAACGGCAAAAGAAAACAAAAATCTTTGGGTCATGCCGACAAGCGAAAAGCTTTAAAACAATGTGTCGAACTGGAAAATGAACTTACAAATAATTATGTTCGAATAGAAACAATGAAATTGAGTCAGCTTATCGAGGATTATACCAAGAGAACAAAGCATCAAGTCAGACAAAGCACTCTTCGAGAAGCCGCTATTGCTATGAGAGATTTTATTAAGTGCATCGGCGACATTGATTATTTGAAAGTCAAACATCAGGATGGCGAATGCTTTTTACAGCATTTTTTGGAAAAAGGAAATTCGCCAGCAACTGTTGGCAAAAAACTACGACATCTTAAGAGGATATTTCAGTTAGCATTAGAACGTAGACAACTTGAAGAAAATCCATTGCATTTTGTCAAGCAGCCTAAAGTAGCTAAAAAACTGGTGCGTATTCTAAGTCCGAAAGATTGTGAAATGCTGATAAAAGCGGCAACACAGTATCAGGCAACTAAAAATTATCTGCAATGGGACTTACTCATCCGATTGGCTTTGTGTACCGCAATGCGACGAGGCGAACTTCTGAATATCACATGGTGTGATATCGATTTTGATAAAAAGACAATTGAAGTTTCCCCGAAACCAGATTCTGATTTTACCTGGTTATGGCAAATCAAGGATACAGACAGGCGAAAGCTACCTTTGACTGATCAGGTTGTAACAATGTTGGCTGAATTGCAAAGTATCGCACCCGAAGGTTATCCTTATGTATTCGTTCCTGCTGAAAGGTATGACCATATTCAAATCAAACGCAAGGCAGGCGAATGGTCTGAAGAACATGGTAAATGTCCAATAAATAATTTTACTCGCCAGTTCAAGGACATATTAAGAATGGCTAGCCTTAAAGATTTTGAATTTCATGACATTAGAAGAACTTGTTTAAGCAGGTGGCTTGAACGAGGGCTTAGCGAATTTGAGGTTATGAATTTGGCGGGGCATTCAACATTTGAAACCACAAGGAAGTTTTATCTGGCTGTCAATAATAACCTTGTTGACCGTGCCCGAGCAACTTTTGATAAGATGCCAAAGTCAGATTCTGTTGCAGTTTTGTTGCAGTAACCCTCTTTCGAGTAGTAAGCAAAAAATGGACAACCATAACTGCCTACTAATTATGATTTTACAAACGCACCCGACAGGACTCGAACCTGTAACCTTCGGATTCGAAGTCCGTGACTCTATCCAATTGAGCTACGGGTGCTTGAAGGTCTAAGTCTTTGTAGTATAACCACTTGATGCAATTATTGTCAAGCCTTTTAAGAAAATGCACTGAAACGCCGTTTCCAACAGAAAACAGGCCGCAAGATAATTTCCCGCTGCCTGTGCAGCCAAAACTGCCGGCGTAAAAACATTTACCCCAGCGAAAAGACCTGCCGCGGCTCCCAAAGAATCGCTGATAAGGCCGCGTCGCGAAATTTTCATATCATTACCAGACATTTCACTAACCTTCACTAATCAGATTCGTTTATATTCCAGCCGTAATCTATGTATTGATGTTCGAAAGTGCCGTCATCATATAAATCGAAAAGACCGTAGCCTTCCTGTGTTTCCTGATGTGGCCCCTTCCACCATCGGCCGCAGACTGCGCCGTCAGAAATATAATGTACGTCATTATATACTATATGCTCTAGAAGATGTATATGGCCGCTAACGCAAAGCTTTACATTTTTATGCTGCCAGAATAAGTCTTTGAGCTGCCTTGCGTTGATAATCATTCTCGAACCGGGAACAATCCAGTCGCCAGTCTTTTCATTATTGCCACCGTAAAAATATGCGCCGACGGAAACGATTGGTATGTGAGTAAAAATCGCAATGTATTTTTCACCGGCTGATTTAATCTGGTCTTCAAGCCAGGCAAATTGATCAGCCTCGATTTTGCCAATGCAATATGTATCAGTAGGAACAATACTATCGAGCACAATCAATCGCCAGTTGCCTTTGTCAAAACTGTAATATCTGTCGGTTATATCAAGCTCCTGGAGCATTCGCTTAACGCCCCAATTGGGCTCATTACCTGTTGTTCCGCTTTTCTTTTTATTTATTCCCCAGTAATCATGGTTGCCAACGCAATACTTGACTGGCAGCCTGCATTCTTTTTTCATTATGTCTTTGAAGAGTGTCCAATACATCTCGGTCGTCTGGTCATTCTCGCCGATAGTATCTATTAGATGGTCGCCGCCGGTAATAATCATTTCAGGCATATCTTTATGCGAGTGTATATGCTTCAGCGCAAGAGCAAAACCTTCAGGAGCATTTTTGTCCGACCTCAAATGAATATCGGTCATATGTGCAAATCGCAGGCTTCTCTTTCCTCTGGCCGCCCCTGTTTCACCGTTTTTATTAAACTCGAATCCGTTGCACGAAGACAGGCCGGCTATAGCGGCAATTGAACCGCCGAGAAATGACCTTCGTGTAATCTTACCAAAGCCCTGAAACATTGCAAAATATCCTTTACGCAAACCATTGTGCATACTAAATTAAATAAGAAAAACAATCAATCTTTTTCTCTTGAAGTCTATTAAGGTGTTTTTAGAATCATATTATATTTTTAAGGTATTGCTAATGTTTTTTTTGAATCCAAAGCATCCTAAAATTGTATTTTTTCTATCCTTTATTACCACATCTTGTCTGGGCAGCAATCTGGCGATGGACTGGAAGAAAATGAACATCTTCGGCGAACTTGGCGACAGATGGTACAAAGGTGTGATACTTTGGTGGGGACTTTTTGCCGCGTGTATAATCTCGCTGGTTATTACCTTTTCGCAAATTGTCTTCGGAAATTAATTTAAAAATGCCGCCAAAAAATATCCGAGCAATTAAACCAAACCCTTTTTTATTGCGATGATTTTACAAATTATCGAAAGACTCACGCATTCTTTCATAAAATTCTGCGTATTTATCTTTGTCTGGTGTTTTACGAACGCTGATCGCCGATTCCGGATGCCTGTTCAGAATACCTGTAACCATAAACGGAATTAAATAGCCCCATTCCAGTTCTTTGCACATTGGAATCATATAATCTTCGATAACTTTCAAAATTGGCGTCAGGCTGAATTTGGGATTTTTCAAAAAGCCCATAATCAGCTCCAGCGGACAGTTGCCTGCACCTCTGCCGATGCCGTAGAGTGATGCGTCGACATAGTTGGCATTATGAATTATCGCTTCGATTGTGTTGGAAAATGCAAGCTGTTGATTATTATGACAGTGAATACCTATTTCCATTTTTGCCGGCAAATGCTGCCTGTACAGATTCACCATATATTCGATTTGCTCGCAGTAAAAATAACCGTAACTGTCCACAACATAAACAACATTTACCGGCGTTTCCGCAAGCTGGTCGAGAGCTTCAATTAAATCTTTTTCAATTTCTATCGAAGCCGCCATAATATTTACTGTTGTTTCATACCCCAGGTCGCTTGCGATTTTTACCATCGCGATTGCCTTGTCGATATCCTTGACATAAGTTGCCATACGAATCATATCGACCGGACTTTTTTCCTTCGGCTGAAATTCCTGTTCCTTGACTCGATGAGCGTCAACCATTATGGAAATTTTCGTTTTGGATTCGATGCCGTCGATGATTCTGCTGATTTTATCGTCGTCGCAATATTTCCACGGCCCATATTTCGCTTCAGGGGAAAGTGTTCTGCTTGAACGATAGCCCATCTCCATATAATCAATGCCTGCGTCTGAAATCGCCTTGTAAGCCGCACGCACAAACTCATCTGTGAAATAATGATTATTGATTAATCCGCCGTCGCGTATCGTACAATCCAGCACTTTGATTTTTTCTCTGAACATTTTTCCCTCAATATTTCTTCTTCAACAAAATATCAATCGCATCCTCAACAATTTTGCGTTCTACTTTATGCGCATACTCTCCATTGCGGCATAAAACTTTCCCTGTCTTTTCGAGCAGCACAAATCTCGGCCATTTCTGCACAGCCTTTTTATCTCTGCTGACAATATCAAGAATTTTTTTCTTAGTAATTGATTTCGGAATATTTAAATCTATTTCCAGCCTGGCGAATATATCTTTCATCGCCTGAATTCTTTTTTCACCGCCGAGCCCGAGTTTTTGCTCGATGATATTCGCAGCTATAATCCCAATCGCAACAGCCTGTCCGTGCAGAATTTTATAGTTGCTGGCCGATTCCACTGCGTGCCCGATTGTATGACCGTAATTTAAAATTCTGCGTTTGTTTTTCTCATAAGGGTCTGTCTCGACAACATCCGCTTTTATTTTACAATTTCTTAATGCGATGTATTCCAGCGGTTTGGTCTTGCGGGCAAGTATGTCTTTTAGATTTTTGTTCAGAAATTTGAAATATGTTTCATCAGCTATCAGCGAGTGTTTTACTGATTCGACCATACCTGCGTTGAATTGTTTTTTATCAAGTGTTTTCAATGTGCTGACGTCTATAAAAACAGCCGCAGGATTTTTAAACGCTCCGAACGCGTTTTTGCTGATTAGCGAATCGACTCCTGTTTTGCCGCCTACAGACGAATCCGCCTGCGCGACTGTAGTTGTTGGAATCTGAACAACATTAATGCCGCGTTTGTAAATCGCCGCGACAAACCCCGCCATATCACCGACAGTTCCCCCGCCGATTGCGATTACAGCGGTGTCTCTGCCCAAAGCGCGTTTTTCCATCGTCTCGATAATTTTAATAACGGTATTTATATGTTTGGATTTTTCGCCGGCCGGCCTGATTATGAATCGCGGAATATTTTCTTTGCCAAGCAAAGTTTTGATATGTTTTGCTTTTACGACATTCGCGTCTGTGATTACGAACAATTCTTTATTCGGAAAGATTTTTTTAATTTGCGAAAGAACTGTTGCCAAAAAATTTGAGCCGATTGTTATTGTGTAATTGTCGGCTGATATTGCAGGAATTTTGACTTTAAGCTTTGGCATTTTAATATATCATTTCGGTGGAAATATTATATTTTTCTATTTTCTTCCTGCCTGCCAGTTCTTGCAGTTCCATCAGGAAAGCGATAGCCTGAATTTTTCCGCCAAGCTTTTCGATTAATTCACACGCCGTAGCCATAGTCCCGCCGGTCGCGAGCAAATCGTCGACCATCAAAACCTTTGAGTCTTTTTTTATCGCATCGGCCTGCATTTCAAGAACACTCTGACCATATTCAAGGTCATACGACATAGAATCTGTCTTGCCCGGCAGTTTGCCTTTTTTCCTGACCGGTACAAAACCTGCGTTCAGTTTTAATGCAACTGCTGCGCCCAAAATAAAACCTCGTGCGTCAATCGCGACGACATAATCGATTTTTTGATTTTTGTATCTGTTCGAAATGGCTTCGATAGAAGCGGCGAAAGCGTCTTTGTCGGCCAGCAAAGGCATAATATCATAAAATAAAATACCCTTCTTCGGCCAATCGGGGATTGTGCGAATGTGCTTTTTTAAATCCATTTATGTGCCTCAACTAAAATTGTAATTTTTATTGGCAATTCATTAATTCGTTGAGGGCGCCGAGTGCCTGCTGCTGAATTTGTCTTACCCTCTCACGAGTAAGGTTAAGTTTAGCACCAATCTGCTTTAAAGTCAACGGTTCTCTGCCTTCAATGCCGAACCGCAATTTGAGCACTTCGCCGCATCTGCCGGGTAGTTTATCCAGCATTTTGACGACTTTGCGGAGCTCTTCTGCGTTGGCAAGTTCGTCTTCCGGTAATTCCTCGCTGACTTGTGGAACTTTTTCCTGAACTGATGTGCTTTCTGAATCGTTATCATTATCCAAAGCCGTGTGAACAGAATCCGCGATTTCTTTTATCGCAATTATTTTCTTCACCGGCAGTTTCATTTCGTTTGCAATTTGATTTACGCTCGGCGTCTCCGAAAGTTTTTTCTGTAATTCCGTAACAACCTGCCTGTACTGATTTACAAGTTCAACCATATAAGTTGGAATCGACAACGGCCCGCCGTCCATAAGCAAAGCACGTTTAATTGTCTGCTTAATCCACCACGCCGCGTAAGTGCTGAAGCGAACTCCAACCTCCGGGTCGAAAGAATCAACCGCGCGAATCAGACCGAGATTTCCTTCCTCTATTAAATCGCCCAGCGATAATTTGCCCGTAGCGAATCGTTTTGCGATACTGACTACAAGACGTAAGTTGCTGCGAACAAGAATATCTCTGGCTTCAGGGTCATCGCAATCAATAATGCGATTGGCAAACTCACATTCCTGCTCCCAGGTAAGAAGAGGCGATTCATCAATCTCTGTCAAATACTCTTTTATCGTTGTGTCAAATATAGTCATTGTAAGATTCCTATTATAGGACTTTAAGTTCATACATCTTTACTGATGACAATATCGACTAAAAATGGGGGGTGGATAACGAACATCGCACAAAAAAAAGGCCGTTCTCGACATCGAAAACGGCCTTTGGGTGTTAAAACTTAAACTATTTACTCTTTAGGCTGAATTGGAGGAATCATCAAACCTTCGCCGTCAAGTCCGCCTCTGCGTGGAGATGCCGTAGAAGATGAAGATGTCGGCTCGTTCATATCTGGTGCTGGAACAGCCTTTGAATCTTCTTCTGCCCATTTTACTCTTCTCATTGAAAGACCGATTTTTCTCGAGTCGCTGTCAACGCGAAGAATCTTTACTTCGACTTCCTGACCGGCCTTTACAACATCCTGCGGGTTGTCGATTTTGTGGTCTGCTATTTCAGAGATGTGCAGCAAACCTTCGAGGTCTGATTCGAGTTCGACAAAAACGCCGAAGTTCGTAATCTTTGTAACAACGCCTCTGACAATCTGACCCGGCAGATATTTTTCCGGAATCGCGTGAACCCACGGATCTTCTGTCAGTTGTTTGATGCCAAGAGATATTCTCTGTTTGTCTTCATCGACTTCCAGAACAACGCATTTAATCTGCTGGTCTCTTGTGAGCGCTTCGCCCGGATGATTGTATTTCTTAGTCCAGCTTATATCTGAAATGTGAATCAGGCCGTCAATGCCCGGCTCGATTTCAACAAATGAGCCGTAGTTTGTAAGACTTGTAATCTTGACGTTGACAATTGTGCCCTGCGGATATTTCTGTGAAGCGACAGCCCACGGATTAGCCTCAAGCTGTTTTACGCCGAGAGAAATTTCCTGTTTGTCTTTATTAACATCGAGTACAACAACATCGATTTGGTCGCCGAGCTTGTACAGATCGCCCGGATGATTGATTTTCTTTGTCCAGCTCATTTCGCTGATGTGAACAAGGCCTTCTACGCCTTCTTCGAGTCTGACGAAAATGCCGTAGTTCATCACGTTGACGACTGTGCCTTTTACTTTCGAGCCGATTGGATAACGTGTTTCGATATTTTCCCACGGACTTGAACTCTTCTGTTTGAGACCGAGAGAAACTTTTTCGTTTTCCTTATCGACGCCGATAACGACACATTCGATTTCCTGATCGAGATGAACGACTTCAGATGGATGCGTTACTCTGCCCCAGCTCAAATCTGATATATGCAGCAGACCGTCTAAGCCGCCCAGGTCAACGAATACACCGAAGTCAGCGATATTCTTGACAATGCCCTTGCGGGTCTGACCGATTTCGATTTCAGCAAGCAGTTTTTCTTTGCCTGCCGATCTCTGGTCTTCGATAATTTTCCTGCGTGATATAACGATGTTTTTATTTTCCTGGTCAATCTTGAGAATTTCACAGGTAACATCCTGTCCGATGAATCTGCTGATATCGCCCGGCTTACGGATGTCAACTTGTGACGCAGGCAAAAAGACAGGTACGCCGATATCGACAAGCAAACCGCCTTTGATTCTGCGGATAACTTTGCCGGTAACCATATCGCCTTCTTTGTGTGATGTGATAAGACGTTCCCAGCCTCTGATTCTGTCTGCTTTGCGTTTGCTAAGAATGATAAGACCGCCGGAATCAACTTCTTCGAGCAATACTTCGATTTCAAGGCCCGGCTGAATTTCTGACGGGTCGTCAAATTCTGATGCTTCGACAGCGCCTTCGCTTTTAAGACCGATTTCGAGAATGACATCGTTGCCAATCTGCTGAATAATTCTGCCTTTGAGAATTGTACCAGGGGTTAATGCGTCAACTTTTTTCTCCAGAGCTTCAGCCAGTAGTTTACTGTCTGCATCGGTGAACAATTCATTGATTTTGCTCTCGATTTCCTCTGGGGTGAATCCTAATTTTCTAACTATATTTCTATCTACCATTTTTTTCCTTTTTCGTGGAGTATATTAATCCGGCTTTCGCGTCCTCCACATCACGCTTTAAACGCGAAACCTTTAGTAAAACAAAAACGCATTGACTACATCGCCAACGCGTATCTAAATCCCTGAAAACAAATTGGCTATTTTCTTATTTTCTTGTTATCGAATCTCCGTAAGTTTTCAACAAAGTCGTCAATAACCCATTGCGGCGTAGATGCGCCAGCCGTAATGCCGGCAACATTATTACCGAAAAGGATAGTTTTATCAAGTTCTTTCCAGTTTTGCAAATGAAAGGTTTTTTTATTGTACTTTTGGCATAATTCCGCCAGCTTCCTCGTGTTAGCACTGTGCAGCCCGCCGAGGATAAACATAATATCAACCTTCTTGCAAAGCTCTACCGCACAGCTCTGCCGTTTGATTGCCTCTTTGCATAAAGTGTTAATAACTTTAAGCTCCGTAAAGTCAGTTTGCGCAATTTCAGCCAGCATTTGAGCGAAATGTTCAGGGCTTTGCGTAGTCTGACAAATAACGCCTAACTTCTTCTGTTTGCTTAACTTAGATATATCACTTTTGCTGCCAATTACTGCGATATCCGGTGCCGAGCCGAGAACCGCTTGCACTTCAGGATGTCCTTTGTCCCCTATTATAACAACTTTATAACCTTGATTGTGAAGCAGTTTGGCGATTTTTTGTACCCTTTTTACGAGAACACAGGTTGCGTTTACAATTTTAAGACCTTTGTCCTCTATTTTTTGAATTTGTGCGGCGGTTGCACCATGTGAACGGATGATAACGGTGCCGGATTTGATTTTTTCGACTTTTTCAGCGATTTTCAAACCTGCGTCAGCCAGTTTTTGAACAACGTCTTTGTTATGGATGATTTCGCCGAGGCTGTGAACATTTTTCTCTTTGGCCAGAGTTTTTTCAGCCATATTAATGGCGTTTCTGACTCCGGGACAAAATCCGCTGCTTTTCGCTACTATTACTTTCATAAAATCTTACCTAAATTAAAAAAGGTGTCAGGAGTCATTTCCATAATCAAACGGCTTTCTGCCAACCATCAACCGCAATTCTTTTTGCATTTCTCTCAAAACCTGCGTCAGATAGTGAGCAAATTCTCTGTCGCCCATTTCTGCAACTTTAGAAGCCGGGATAGGTTCGCCGTAAGTTACATAAACTTTTCCATAAGAGAAATATTTGCGATGCCTCGGCCAGGCTTCATAAGCGCCATCAATTACAGAAGGTATAATAGGAACATTTGCTTTTCTTGCAAGCAGTCCAAAACCGGGTTTCATTTCCGCTATTTTGCCGTCTTCTGTTCGTGTCCCTTCAGGATAAAGCACAAGGCCATAGCCTTTGTTAAGTTTTTCAATAAACGCTCTGATTGCCGTCAAGTCTGCCTGGCCTCTTTTAATCGGTATAGCATTAAACGAATGCACAAGTTTGCCGAACACCGGACTCGTAAAGAGCGTATCCCTTGCCGCAAAGCAGCACTGACGCTTCAGCGGGTCTGCGTTTATCATTGGGTCCAGAAAACTCTGATGATTTGACAAAAGCAAAAACGCTCCTTCATCCGGAACATAATGTTTATTGAAAGCTGTCGGATTAAAATAAAGTCTACAGACAATTCTGCATCCCTGCCGCCACAGACAATACCAGTAGAAATTAATTTTTCGTTTCATTGTTTCAATAAATGACTTTGGCGTCTGCACGGCCGGAGCAGTCTCAACGACAGGCGATTTCGCTGCTTCTTCCTGGTTATAAACAAATGGTTTTCTGCCGACTTTCAAGCGGAGTTCGGTTTGCATTTGCCGCATCTTTTCCGTCAATTCGGACATAAACTCTCTATCCGATTCGGGTGCGATTTTTTCAGGGTCGATAGGTTCGCCGTATTGAATGCATATCTTTCCGTCCAGCGCGGGAAAACCCTGCGTTCTCGGCCAGCACTCGAATGCGCCGTCAATAACAACTGGAATAATTGGCACATTAGCTTTTTTCGCAAGAAGCGTAAAGCCGGGTTTCAGATGTGCGATTTTGCCGTCGCGAGTCCTTGTGCCTTCGGGAAAGAGAACCAGTCCGCAATTTTGTTTCAATTTCTCGATACATTCCCTTATCGCACCGATATCCGCGTGATTCCTCTTTATGGGAATGCAGTTATATACACGAAACACAAATCCAACAAACGGAATCCTGAAAAGGTTGTCGCGCGCCGCGAATACACTTCTCCTGTTAACCGGCACAACAACAAACATCGGGTCGAGCCAACTCTGGTGATTACACAGCAGAATAAATCCGCCGCGCTTCGGAACATTTTCAACGCCGAAGAAGCGGATTTTGAAAAACAGCATACAGAAAAATCTGCACGGCCAGCCACAGATAAAATACCAGATATATTGCAGAAACTTTAATATTTTCATTTCAGTTTTTTCACAAGTCCTAAAATTTCTTCAACCACCTGCTCAAGCGTCAAATTTGTAGTATCCAATAAAACCGCGTCTTTGGCAGGAGTCAGCGGAGCAACTTTTCTTGAAGTATCCTGTAAATCGCGATTTTCTATTTCCTTCTGCAAGCTGCCTATATCTACTTTATAACCGTTTTGAGCAAGTTCCAGTGCCCTTCTTTTTGTGCGTTGGGTGTTATCAGCAGTTAAAAATATTTTCAAATTCGCATCCGGAAAAACTACCGTGCCCTGGTCTCGTCCTTCTGTTACGATTTTTTCGCTGCACGCGGCAAACTCTCTTTGAAGCTTAACGAGCCGCCCGCGAAGACTTGCCTGCGAAGCAATATAATGAACGTTAGCAGTTACTTTCGGGTCGCGTATTTTTTCTGTCGCGCCAATGCCGTTTATCTTTACGACCATCACGCCGTCTTGGATTTTAAACTCGAAGTTGGTACTGTCGATGATATTTTCAAGTTGAGCGACATCATTGAAATCGCAGTTGCTCTGCATTGCCGCAAGCGTTACCGCCCGATACATCGCGCCGGTATCGAGAAACAAGGCGTTAAGTTTTGCTGCAAGGAGTTTCGCCGTCGAGCTTTTCCCGCTGCCCGCCGGCCCATCGATTGTTATTATAAGTCGATTCATTAAATGGTAATCTTTTGAAAACTATATAGAATCATAAAGTTGATTTTTTTATTAAAACAATTTCGGCATTTAGCCGAATCCATAATTTTGATTTTTGATTTTTAATTTTTGATTTAATTTCTATCCGATACTCTGACGGCAACAATACTCGTATCGTCAGTCTGACGTGCAAGGCCGATAAATCTTCTTCGCAGCGTCAGCGTATTATTTACAATATCCGCCGCTGTACCGGAAACACACTGCTTAAAAGTTTTAAACAGATTTTCGATACCCCAGATTTTCCCATCGAAGTTCACCGCGTCAATCAAACCATCGGTATAAAAAAGAATTCTGTCTTCGTCTTTGAGTGCGATTTTTTCAATTTCGTATTCGGCATCTTTCATCACACCCAGAACCAGACCGCCTTTAGACAACTCACGAATTTTTCCGCCGCGATAAAGCAGTGTCGGTTCGTGCCCGCAGCTGCAGTAGGTCATTGTCATATCTTTGGCGTTTAAAATCGCGTAGAACAGCGTAATAAATTCGCCATCCCTGCATTCGTCGCAGGCGTTGTTATTTAGTTTGCGAATAATTTCCGTCATTGAATGACGCATGTGTCCGCCATCGGCATAAGCGCGTATCATACCGCGAAACGAACTCATCATAATCGCCGCCGGAATACCTTTGCCGATAACGTCAGCGATAGCGATTGCAAGACAATCATTATCGAGTCTGATAAAATCATAAAGGTCGCCGCCGACGCCGAAGCATGGTTTGTATGCCGCCGCAATCTCAAGTCCCTTGATTTTCGGCGCCGCATCGGGAATCATTCGCCGCTGAATAATACTCGCAAGCCGAACCTGCTGCGCAACCTGCTCGCCGGCCAAAGCTCTGGAATAATATTTTGCGTTTGTGATAGCAACTGCGCACTGCGAAGCAACCGAACGTGCCAGTGAAATATCATCTTCAGTAAATCCGCCGACTCTTGGCCGATAAAGCCGCAGTACGCCGACAGGTGTATTCTTGAATAGCATCGCAACTGTAAGTTGGCTGATAATGCCTTCTTTTTCAGAAGCGTCTTTATATTTAACTCGTTCATCTTTGCTCATATCATCGATGATGACCGCTTCGCCCGCAAATGCCGCCTGAATTACAGGGTCTTCGCGCGTAACCGGCCCTTTATTCCTGTATTCTTCGCTAAGGCCGAAAGTGCTGCGCATTTTCAAGTCGCCGGCATCATCATCCAATAATCTTAGTGAGCAGGCCGATGCGCCGGTAATTTCCACCGCCGCCCGTGCCAGTTTATCGAGCACTTCGCCGAGCGCAAAACCACCCGCTACCAGTGTGATTAACTGATATAACTGCTCTTCACGCTTATTCTTTCCAAGTATTTTCATATCTTTATTTTAACTGGGTATTATAACACCCTTTATATTAATTTTAAATTAAGAATATCTTTTTTTTATTATTGTATTTTTCCCCCTTTAAGGTAAAAATTCCTACAATTGCCAAATTGGCTGGGATATATTATACTTACAAGCAGGGTAATTTCAATGACAATCGCAAAGTACATAATTTTCAGTGGTTACGTTCAGGGCGTCGGCTTTCGCTTCACCGCCAAGAACATCGCTCGCCGTTACGAGTTGACCGGCTATGTCCGCAACCTCGAAGAAAGCAAAGTTGAAATGCACCTGCAGGGCGAGCCGGAAGATATTGAAGATTGCATTGAAGATTTGAAGCAGTCCTTTACAATCAGAGATGTGGAAATCAAAGACGCCGACGTGAACACATCGTATGAGGATTTCGGCATCGCACTCTAAAATTAAATGAAGACAACTCCAAAACGAAATTTGTTTCAAAGTTACAAAATTCTTCTTTCACACCAATGGGGAAAACTTGCGCTTACATTTTTTTTCAATTTGATAAAAGCAAGTCCCGCCTGGCTCATGCCTATTGTTACCGCGATGATGATTGACCTGGCCACCGGCGATGACCCAAAAAAAATCAGGAAACTTGCGTATTATACTATTTTTATGCTCGTGCTCATCGCGCAAAACGTCCCGACGCATACTATTTATGCCAGAATGTTAAGCGATGTAATGCGAGGCATCAGTCTTTATCTTCGCAGAGAACTTTGCCGCCAGCTTCAGCGGTTGAGTATTTTGTATCATCACAAATCTAACATCGGCAAACTGCACTCGAAGATTATCCGTGACATCGAGATAGTCGAGCAAACGCCTCGAATCCTTACCGAACAGGTATTCAACTTTATATGTCAGGTAACAATCGCTGTCGTCGCGATATCGATTCGCAAACCAATTGCGTTATTATTCTTTTTAATTGCCGTACCGATTGCAGTATTTATGAAAAAAATATTTGAAAACAGGGTCAGAAAAAGCGCAAAGAGTTATCGCTATGCGATGGAGAATATGAGTTCATCGATAAATGATATGCTGAATATGATTCCCATTACCAGAGCGCACGGCCTTGAGGAATACGAAGTAAAAGAAATCGACGCCAAAATTTCCGCTGTGTTCCGCAGAGGCAAACAGTTCGATACACTCGTCGCGATTTTCGGTTCTTCCGCATGGGCGGCAATGACAATGCTGCATATCCTGTTTATCGCAGGTTCTGTTTACGCCACAATGAAAGGACACATCAGTATTGGAGACGTTGTGCTTTTCAATTCGATGTTCCTCGTGTTAACCGGCCAGACACTTATGATTATCAGCACGCTTCCGCAGTTGAGCCAGGCCGGAGAGTCCGTCAATTCGATTTACGAAGTGCTGACGTCGCCGGATTTGGAAGAAAACAGCAGCAAAAAACCTTTCGATAAGATTGATGGAAAATTTGAATTCACAAACGTAACTTATCGATATCCTGAAACAACCCGCCACGCACTGAAAGATTTTTCGCTTACAATCGAACCCGGCCAATCCGTCGCGTTTGTCGGTCCAAGCGGAAGCGGAAAATCTACCGTACTTTCGCTCGTACTCGGCTTTATTCGTCCAAACAGCGGTAAAATGCTAATCGACGGCAGAGACGTTATGGAAATGGATTTACGAACATACCGAAAATTTGTCGGCGTTGTTACACAGGAAAGCATTTTCTTTTCCGGCAGCCTTTATGAAAACGTCGCGTACGGCGACAAAAACACAACTCCAGACGAAGTAATCGAAGCATTAAAAGCCGCCGATGCGTGGGATTTCGTGGAGAATTTGCCGGAAGGCATTTACACAAACATCGGTTCTGACGGCTTGAAACTCTCCGGCGGACAAATGCAGAGACTCGCGATTGCCCGTGCGATTATCAGAGACCCAAAAATTGTGATTCTCGATGAAGCCACCAGTTCACTCGACGTCGAATCAGAAGAACGAGTCAGATTAGCGTTAGATAAGCTCGTAAAAAATAGAACAACATTTGTCGTCGCGCACAGGGTTTCAACGACCAGAAATGTTGACAAAGTTATAATCCTAAAGAATGGCAAAATTACCGAACAAGGCTCGCCGGCAGAATTACTTACAAGAGAGAATTTTTATTCCAACGCTGTCACCCAAAACAAAAAGTGACACATCTTGTGTCATTCCCGCGCAGGCGGGAATCTATACATTTAAGTAAAATCATTCACTTGTAAAATTCTTCTCTCTGTGTTTCTTAATATCGCTTCTCATCTTCTTGTGTTTCAATCGTTTTTGAACCGCAGAATAAGTTGGCTTTGTTGGTTTTCGTTTTTTAGGCACACGCAACGCAGCTTCGATTACATCTGTTAATTTCTCGATTGCAAAATCACGATTAGCCCTTTGTGTCCTGAACCGCTGGCTTTCGACAATCAGCCTGTTATCCTTTGTGAGTCTTGATGAAAGTTTTTTAAGTATGATTTCTTTTTGTGCATCCGTCAAAAAGCTGCAAGTCGGAATATTGATTATAACCGCGACTTTGGTATTAAGTTTATTTACATTCTGTCCGCCCGGCCCGGAACTTCTGGACGTTTGAAACTCAAGTTCATTTTCTAATATTTGAATTTTATTCAACATCCTATTTTTGCTCTTTTGCACACTTTGTCATTTCGACCGGAGTCTTGCGAAAGCAAGACAGAGCGGAGAAATCTTTTAAAAACAGAAAATTCCACAAATCTTCATTCTGCAATCTTCAATCTTCAATCATTCGTGTCTTAGTGTCTTCGTGGCTATCGTTTAAAATCTAATGGGATGAATTATCATTGACAGGCGGCCTTTGTGCCAAAATACAAACTAACCTTCTCGACGAAACCAATTGTCCTGCCGCAAAAAGCTGAAAATAATATTCACCCGGCTGATGAAACGCCAGCCCCTCGAAAACAAGCACAACTGAAACATTGCTTTTAACATCAGGAAAATTAATCTTCGCTTTTTGAGCGAGAAGTACTTTTTCATCGTTTTGCGAATCTACTAACCGAACCTCTACTTCAGTAACATCGTGCCCGTTAGTCATTTCAGCAAAAAAGAAAAGACGCGGAAAACGAATCGGATACTGCGGTGCAATAATCCTGTCGATAATTCCTATCAGACTCGACGTCTTGGTTGGAGCATCGAACAATACTCGTTCGCATACGACCGTCGAAATAACTACCGGCGGAACATTTCCCATAACTTACCTCACAATAATTTTGTACTTTTATTCAGCATTTGCTGAATTGCCATTGCCAGACAAAAGCATCCTGCCAAAAGAACGCTGCTTAATGAAAAGATGTATAAATCTTTAAACCCTTTGGACATCACATCCAATGAAGGAATCAGAAAAATACCGACGACAGCAATACTACGCCATCCCGCACCCAAAGGGAACTTATTTTTTTCAAGCCATTTTTCACAAATCAATATCGCGATTCTGCCGCAAATAATCCCCAAAGCCGCGCCCACCAAAACATCCGAAGGATAATGAGCCAGCCCGATTACACGCAAAAAACCAACCGCAAATGCCGCAAGCAGCAAAACCACAAATGGAAATCCAGGAACAAACGACGTCGCAGCCGCGACAACTGCAAAAATTGTCGCCGTATCGCCTGAAGGAAAAGACTGATTGAGAGGTTTGTGCAGGCCAAAGAAATAAGATTTAGCCTTTTCTGTTTTTTCTCCAAGCTGCGATTTTGTCTGATTTGCAAAATATAAATTCGGGCGCTGCCTGTCAAAAATCATTTTTTCCGGAGAAACAACGGCAAGCACCAAAAGCAGAGCGATAGCGCCAATAAGAATAATTTCAATTCTTTTTTTCAGGAATCCCAACACAAACACAAGCCACAGCGGAACATAAGTCTTTCCCAGCGGCTTGATTAGTTTCGCAACAAAAGATTCATCTAATTCCCTATGAGTATCAAAAATCTTACCTGACACATAGGAATCAAAAAAGAAATAACTGACAATCGCAGCTGTAATCAAAAAAACGACAGATGCAAAAACAAACCAATTAATCTTATTTATTTTTGCCTGTTTCATAATTTTAAACTCAAAACTTTAACGCCGTCAACTATTTTGCATGTATGCACCGCAAATTTTTTAGCATAATCCGGTTTTGCCTTCGGATAATCCTGTTCAACTGCCTGTTTTAATTTTTCAACACTTGCTGATTTCACTAAAGCGCCGCTTGCTCCCCTATCGCCGCCGCCGAGCATACGCTCACCAAGCACACCGGGCACTTCCCTGGCGATATCACACATCGCTTCAAGTTCCGGTCCGGAAATCTTATATTCATCCCGCAGCCCGAGTCCGTCTTCTCTGAAAACAGAACCGACTGTTTCAATATCGCCATTCCGCCAGGCTTCCAGCATTTTATAAAATCTTTTCTGCGCTTTATAAATATAGTTTAGCCTGTCGCACATATCAGGATGCGTTGACTTAAACGCCTTTGTAATTTCATTAAAGAGCGTTTCATCTTTCACATCGGCAAGATTTTTAATTTTAAATCCCTTTGCCTGCGCAAGCTTGACTAATTCTTCGCATTCAGCTCTTCTAATTTTGTATGTCGATTTATCAAGCCCCGGCCTGTTCGTGCCGGTATCCATCACAACGATTCGCAAATCTTCGCCGCCTTTGCCAAGCGGTACATAATCTATTTTTCGCTGCGTCGGATTGTAATGCGTACCCATATTTTCACGAGCAAACAAAATCATAATCTGGTCTAACTGTCCGCACGGCGAACCGATATATTCGTTCTCAACAGCCTGCGCCATATCTACAATTTTAAAATCGTCGCCAATCTTAATGCCGTTCACTTCAAGCATTGTTAGAATCAGATTAAGAGTAAGCGAAGCCGACCGGCTCATCCCGCCGCCGGGAATATTGCCGTAAAGTATACCGTCGATGCCCTTGCTTAATTTGTACCCTTGCTTGTTCAATATGTAATCAACGCCGTAAGCAAACCTGCACCATTTGTGCGCGTTTTTTTCAGATTTAGGACTGGGCACATTTCCGCATTCGAATTCGACAACGCCGTCATCGGGAAAATTCTCGCTGTAAAGTCTGTTCTTATTTGTGCCGTTCGGCTTGTAAGCGAACCAGATAAATCTGTCCGTGCCGACCCCGAAAAGTTCGGTGCCGTTATAATCGCCGTGCTCAACGCCCAGACAAAAACGCGAAGATGTTCGCCTGATTTTTGCGTTGCTTATATTAATGCCGATTTGATTTGAAATCTCTTTTAACTTCTCAATTGCCTGTGTGTCTTGCATTTTCTTTTCTCAAATGAATTTGAACAATCATAATATCCGCCGGCGTAATACCGCCGAGTCTGCCTGCCTGTCCAAGCGTCGCGGGCTTGAATTTTCTCAATTTCTCTTTCGCCTCGGCTCGCAGGTGTTCAACCTTATCATAATCAAGGTTTTCAGGCAATTTTAATTTTTCATTTTTCTGATACTGCACAACTTCTTTAGCTTCTTTCGCCAGATAACCCTCATATTTAGCGTCCGTGAATACGCTTTCGACGACATCCGCCCGAATATTCATCACTGCCAGCTCCGGCATATCCGCAATTTCATGATGAATCGGATTCTGCGGCTGCTTCAAATAATCCCAAAGCGATTTACCGCCTTTGCGAGTACTCTGCAAAAATTCCGTCAGAGTTTTAATTTGCTCAACTGTTTGCAGATACCTGCTCCATCGCAAATCATCGACCAGCCCGATATCTCTGCCGATTTGCGTCAGCCGTTTATCAGCGTTATCGCTCCGCAAACTCATTCGCCATTCCGCCCGCGATGTAAACATCCTGTAAGGTTCGTCAATTTCACGTGTCAGCAAATCGTCAATCATAACGCCGATATATGCCTGGTCGCGTCCCAAAACTATCGGCTCTTTATTATCCAAAAGTCTCGCCGCGTTAATGCCCGCCATAATCCCCTGACCGGCCGCCTCTTCATAACCGCTCGTTCCATTGACCTGACCGGCCATAAACAGCCCCTTGATTTTTCGCGTCTCAAGACTCGGTTTGAGTTGTATCGCCGGACAATAATCATATTCAATCGCGTAAGCATAATGAACTATCTTCGCGTTTTCAGTCCCCGCCATAAGCTTGAGCATTTGTTCCTGCACATCCTCCGGCACAGATGTACTTATTCCGTTGCAGTAAATCGTGCGCTGCTCCTCATCTTCAGGCTCAAGAAAAACCTGATGCCGCGTCTTATCAGAAAACCGCATAATCTTCGTTTCAATACTCGGACAATACCGCGGCCCAGTTGAAGCAATCTGCCCCGTGTACATCGGTGCCCGGTCCATATTATCCATCAGAAGTTTATGAATTTTTTCATTAGTATATGTTATCCAGCACGGAATCTGTTGCCGTGTAATGGAATCAGTTAAAAACGAAAACGGCGATGGCTTTTCATCTCCGTATTGAACCTGCGTCTTGTCATAATCGATTGTCGTTGCATCGAGTCGCGCCGGCGTTCCGGTTTTCAATCGCTGCACATCGAGTCCAAGTTTTCGCAGACAATCCGAAAGCTCGTTAGATGCCGGCTCACCGAGTCTTCCGCCCGGCCATTGTTTTGTACCGGTGTGCATTACGCCCTTGAGAAATGTCCCTGCGGTTACGATTACTGTGCTTGCGTTAAACGTTCTGCCGTCAGTGCAGACAACCCCCCGCACCTGATTGTCATCAACGATGATTTCTGCAGCCATTCCATCGATGATTGTAAGATTTTCAGTTTGTTCTAAAAGTTTTATAATACAGGCCGAATATTTATATTTGTCAATTTGAGCGCGGGGCGATTGAACCGCTGCGCCTTTAGAGCGATTAAGAAGTCTGAATTGAATACCGGTCGCGTCGGTCGCGATTCCCATTATCCCGCCGAGCGCATCGACTTCTTTTACAATTTGGCCTTTTGCGATTCCGCCGATAGCAGGATTGCAGCTTGCCTTGGCGATGGTTTCTTTGCTAATGGTCAGCAGTAGAGTTTTCGCTCCGATTTTCGCCGCCGCATGCGCAGCCTCCGCCCCCGCGTGTCCCCCACCAATAACAATACAATCAAAATTATTAATATCACCAGACATATTTAATCAGTGTAATCCGCGTAATCAGCGATTAAAAAAATCTGATGCAGTATTCTACAAATCTTCATTCTACAATCTTCAATCTTACATTTTTTGTGTATATTCGTGTTCATTCGTGGTTAATTATTTTGTCAGTGCCATTGCAGAAGCCATAACGAAATTCGCCGTATGACTGATACTCAAATTTATTTCACCGATTTTCATTTCGTCGGCGATTCTTTTAACTTCGCCGCTAAGCGTTACTATTGGCTTTCCGAGCGGATTATTTACAATCTCGATATCAGTCCAGGCAATCTTCCCGCGCCAACCCGTGCCCAATAGTTTCAATACTGCTTCTTTAGCCGCAAATCTGCCGGCAAGTTTTTCGATACGGTTTTTCACTTCGTTCGCCTGCTTCTGTTCAGCGGGCGTGAAAACTCTATCAAGAAAACGGCTCTCGTGCCGCTCAAGCATCTGCTCGATTCTCGGACAATCAACTAAATCTATACCGTGTAAAATTTTCATTATAAGTTATTGTGCCCTGCAATCGTTGTATGCCTTTTCCAGACAATATTCTACAAACTGGTCTGCGTAGGTCAAATCGACCTGTTTAATAATTTTATCCATCATATCATTTACGACTTTCTTGCGTTTTTCAAGCTGCATTCTCGCTTCGACTTCGCCCTGCACCTGTTCGAACGGCTTGTTCATCGATTCTTTTTTATCTATGAGTTTAACGATAAAAATATGCCCTGAAGATTTAATTGGCTCGCTGACGTCTCCGTCTTTCATATTAGCCGCCGCTTTTTCGATTACATCATAAGGCGCCGCCAGCGTCCCCGGCACAACCGGCTTCCACAGTCCGCCGTCTTTAGCAGAATAATCCTGCGAATATTTTTTCGCAAGGTCGTTGAAATCTTCGCCGTTTTTAATTTTACCAATAATTTCCGCCGCAAGTTGGTCGGCCTTTTGATCACCGCCTACGTTCGGGTCGTTGGCGTCGTATAATTTGTAAGGCAAAATATCTATTACACGGAAAGTCAATTGTGCTTTCTGCTCGTAATTGTCAGCTTTTATTTTATTGTAGTAAGCCAGCAGTTCAGAGTGCGTAATTGGCTTTTCATCTTTAAGTTCTTCAGAAATGAAAGACTGAATTAGTATCGCTCTTCGCTGTTCTCTATAAAATTCTTTCCAGTTGGTTCCCATCTTGGCCAGCAGTTTTTCTACTTCCGAATAATTCCCGCCGCATCGCGCGATAAACTTCTGCACTTCTTCTTCGACGATTTTATCGATTACTTCATCGCTAACGCCTTCCGGCAGCGCAGCCTTTGCTTTTTGATATAACTTAATATCCGCAACTCTCTGCAAAAGCATATTCGCGACCATAGGTCGTGCGCTGATTTTGAAATGTTCAAAATCCTGTTCTTTCGCAAGCTGTCTGAAGTTCGCGATAACAGGCTCTACAAGTTCGTCCGCGGTAACAGCCGTCGATTCAACCGAAAGCACCAATCCTCCCGTTGGCACCGGCATATCCGGCATTTCCTTCGGCGGAGTAATGGAATCTAACCGTGCCGGGTCAACCGCCGGCCCTTTGGCAGCCTCTTCACAGCCATAAAAGAACATCATCCCGAAAACCGCTATAAGCGAAACTATAAGTATTTTTTTCATGTCCATTTTATTTCCTTACATCCTTGTATTTTTGGTATCATTGCGAGCCCGTTGGCGAAGCAATCTCAATCGTTCGAATTGTTTTAAAATATAGTCTATTTCACACCTTTTTGCGAAGTATTTTTCTCAACACCGCGCATATCGTCTCCGGCTCAAGATATTTCCTGTCAAACCCTATATATACCGTCAGCGGGTCTGGAATCCGCAAATTCCCCGACACCTTGGCAAAAATATCGATAGCCTTTTTGGGATTGTCTTTTTCTATGGAGAAAACAACATCGCTTCCGCGTAGCGTAACTGCCCGAATTCCCGCCGCCGAAGCCAAAATCCGTATTTCCGACAGTTCCAGCAGCTTTTGCACTTCCGGACAAATCCGTCCGAACAGGTCGTTGAGTTCATCTTCGAGCATCTTCAAATCTTTATCGTTCCGCGCCGCCGCGATTCGCCGATAAACATTCATCCTCTGCGAATCCGCCTGAATATAACTTCGCGGAATATAAACTGAAAATCCCAAATCGATGACCGCTGTCGGCTCTTTTTCCACAGGCTCATTTTTAAGTCTCCGTACCGCATCAGACAGCAGCTTACAGAACAACTCGAACCCGATGGTATTGATATGCCCAGACTGCTCCGGCCCCAGAATATTTCCCGCGCCTCGGATTTCCAAATCCCGCAGCGCAATTTTGAATCCCGCCCCAAGCTGTGAATATTCCTCAATCGCCTTGAGTCTCTTAACCGCCACCGGCGTAATCGGCCGATGCTGCGGCAAAAGCATATAAGCGTAAGCCTTGTGCTTGAACCGCCCCACTCTTCCGCGAAGCTGATGAAGCTGCGCTAGACCGAACCTATCGGCGTCGTTTATGATAATTGTATTGGCATTCGGAATATCAATTCCCGATTCAATAATCGCAGAGCAAATCAAAACATCAGTTTGCCCAAGCACAAATTTCACCATCGCCTTTTCAAGTTCGTGCCTGTGCATTTGTCCGTGCGCAATATCGATTCGCACCTCCGGCACTAATTGCTGAATCTCGTCGGCGAATTTTTTAATCGTCTGTACCCTGTTATGCACAAGAAAAATCTGCCCCTGCCTGTTCAACTCGAAAAGTATTGCGCGTTTGATTGTTTCCCTGTCGAATTTTTTGACGTGTGTAACAACCGCGCGTCTGTCCAATGGCGGAGTAGTCAGCGAACTAATATCCCGCAAACCAAGCATCGCGAAATGCAGCGTGCGTGGAATCGGCGTGGCCGTCATAGTCAGCACATCGACATTGACGCGAATTTTTTTCAGCTTTTCTTTATGCTCAACGCCGAACCTCTGCTCCTCGTCGATAATCAGCAGCCCCAAATCTTTAAATCCGACATCATTGCTCAAAAGCCTGTGCGTACCGATTAGAATATCGACATTGCCGCGCTTTGCCCGCTGAACAGTTTCCGCCGCTTCCTTTTTGGTTTTGAATCGATTAATGGATTCGACAGAAACCGGAAAATCCGCGAACCGCTGCGTAAAGGTGCGCTCGTGCTGAACGCAGAGTACCGTCGTCGGCACAAGCACCGCGACTTGTTTGCCCGCCTCGACCGCTTTAAACGCCGCCCTCATCGCAAGCTCCGTTTTGCCGTAACCGACATCGCCGCAAAGCAGCCTGTCCATCGGCACAGCCTTTTGCATATCGGTCTTGATATATTCGTTCACCGTCTCCTGGTCAGGCGTCGGCTGATAAGGAAATGATTCTTCAAATTCGCGTTGCCAGTTCGTATCCGGCCCGTAAGTAATCCCCGGCATACTTTGCCGCCGCGCCTGCATATCCAAAAGCTCACTCGCAAGGTCGTTCACCGCCTGTGCGACTTTTTCTTTCTGCCGTTCCCATTTTTTCGTACCGATTGTACTTAATTTCGGCCGCAGTCCGGTTGTGCCGACATATTTCTGCACGAACCCGATATTCTGCATTGGCACATGAATCAAAACATTGTCAGCGTATTGAAGCGTGAGAAATTCTTTTTTGCTTCCGTCTTTCTCAATCGTCTCAATGCCTTTGAATTTCCCGATTCCGTAATTTATATGAACGACGTAATCGCCTTTGCTCAAATCCGCTGCGCTGTCGATAGAAACCGCAGTACTGATTGGCCGAACCGTCCGCCGAATAATCGTCTGCCCGAAAAGCTCGTGATGCGTCGCGATAATCGTTTTCGTATCATCGATTATAAACCCGCGATGAATAAATCCCGTTACAAGATAAAATTTTTGGGGTAATTTTTTTATCTCGTGCGCAATAATCTCCTGAACTCTTTTTATTTCCGCGCCGGTTTCACAATATAATTTTACATTCCATCCGTCATTGGCAAGTTCTGCCAACTGCTGCAAAGACTGCCTGTGTCCCGTCCACCCCGGCACACCTTTGGCTTCAAATTGCTGCGTGCTTTTTATCCGCAGTTCGATATTATCTTCGCCTTGAGCAAATCTGCTGATGTGTACTTGTTTGAACTCGGAAAGTTTTTTACAAATTTCATCCCACTTATAAAATTTCCCCGGCTCGACAACTCTGCGAATAAAAACATCCGCGACATCCTGCACATCGCTCGGCTCTTCGATAAAAATAATCGTGTCCGGCTCAAGAATATTTAAAAACAGCGTTTGATTTTCTTTAGTTTCTTCCGCGTTGCCGGATGTGATTGTGATGTTGTCAATATTTGTCGCCGAACGCTGCGAGTCGAGGTCGATTGTGCGAATGCTTTCGATTTCATCGCCGAAAAATTCGACCCTTATCGCGATTGGCTGATTGGAATGCGCAGCCTGCCCTGAGCTTGTCGAATGGGACACCGGCGCGAAAATATCGATGATGCCGCCTCGCCGCACAAACTGCCCCGGCATATCAATTCGCTCGACAGTTTCAAAACCATTGTCCGCAAGCCACTGGCAAATTTCGTCCATATCAACGACTTGCCCTTTAACCAGTGTTAACCCCTGCTCTAATAATTTCTCCGGCTTCGGCACCGGCTCCATCAATGCCTGAATCGATGTGGAAATTATCCTACAAGTTTGTTTAGCCCCGCCATCATTACAATCCCCCTTGCGGGGACTTTGGCGGGGTTCTTTATCCGACACGATTTTCAAAACTAATCTTGCTCGTGCGGATGACGTTTCCTCTGTCGCGTCGACTATTTCCTCGCCCGCCCAGCCCGGCAGAGTCTCAATATTTTTGCCGCCAAATGCGATAATATCATCGACTGCATTATCTGCATCGTCGAGATGTCTGCTTATGTATAGGATAGGTTTATTGGTTTGCTGATGAATATGCAGGGCTAATAAAGGCGCAAAGGATCCCCACGTCCCGGCAATTTTTACCACCCCTGTCTGGGCGGCATTTAACTGCGAGATTATCTCGTGAGCATTCTTTAAATTTTCCAAATACACTTTTACTTATATAAAGATTGAAAATCTTCATTCTTCAATCTTCAATTTTCAATCGTTCTGGCAATCTCTAAAAATTAAAAAAAACAGACATTGTCATTTCGACCGAAGCGAAGCGCAGCAGGGAAATCTATTAAAACAGGAAATTCCACAAATCTTCAATCTTCAATCTTCAATTTTCAATCGTATCAGTCTCCGAAGCACGTATTAACTTCGCGAGCGGCCTGAATCAATTGCGAATTGACAGGCACTTTACGAACCTTTCCTGCAACCTGCGAAAGTGGAACACTCGATATTTTATTATTTTTCAATACGACGAGTCGATTCCTCGCGCCGCTCATAACTAATTCCAGAGCCGCGTGTCCAAAACTTGTCGCTAATACTCTATCGTGAGCCGTCGGCCTTCCGCCACGCTGAATATAACCAAGCGTTACGCTGCGAGCTTCGAGCCCGAGCCCCATTTCAATTTGCCCCGCCAGTTTATTCGCAATTCCGCCAAGTCGAACACTCTCCGGACTGTACGCTACAGTTCTGCGAACTACCATTTCGCCGCCGAGCTCTTTTGCGCCTTCAGCAACTGTGATAAGAGTATAAGTCTTGCCCCATTTGTTTCGTTCATTGATGAAGTCGCAGACATTTTTCAATTTGTACGGAATTTCCGGAATCAAAATCACATCGCTTCCGCCCGCAACGCCTGCATACAGAGCAATCCATCCTGCGTATCTGCCCATCACTTCGACAACCATAATCCGATGATGAGCGCTTGCGGTAGTTCGTAATTTATCGATTGCGTCTGTTGCCGTCGCAACCGCGGTATCGAATCCGAAAGTAAAATCCGTTCCCCAAAGGTCATTATCGATTGTTTTCGGCACGCCGATAATCGAAAGATTCCTGCCGGCAAGTTTTTCGGCGCTGGTCATTGTCCCATCGCCGCCTATACAGATTAACGCATCGATTTTTTTCTGCCGCAGCGTACGATAGCAAAACGCCGACATATCTTTGAATACAACTTCGCCATTTTTATTTTTCACAGGGTACTTCGTAGGATTTGTCGTATTGTTCGAGCCGAGGATTGTGCCGCCGACTTCGAGAATATGGCTGACATCCCTATAGCTCAACGGCCTGATTCTATTTTCAATCAAGCCGAGAAAGCCGTCTTCGACACCCCAGACATTAATACCATATTTATTGATTGCCGTTTTCGTTACCGCCCTGATAACCGCGTTGAGTCCCGGACAATCTCCGCCGCCTGTCATTACCGCTATCGTCTTGATGTTACCCATTTATTCACCCTTCACAAATAATTGTTTAGCCCCGCCAACATTACAATCCCCCTTGTGGGGACTATGGCGGGGTTGTTTAATCAGTGTAATCTGCGATTATAAAAATGCAACAACTATGCCAATTTTACTTTTTCCCATTCTTCCATTATCGCCGCAACCAGCGGTTCAACCGTCCGCACTGAAAAATCAAAATTCAACCCCGCTGCTTTGAACAATTCCGGCAGCGGCCTTGACCCGCCCAGCGACAGAGCCTTGTGATAATTATTAACCGCCAGATTTATATCTTTTCGTGATTGCAGCCAAATCCCTATCGCGCCAAGCAGTGAAATCCCATATTCTATATAATATAACGGACACTGAAACAAGTGCGATTGCTTGTGCCACATCATTTCACGATATTCGGCCAGCCCCGACCAGTCGTACAGCTCGCCAAAGAATCGCCTGTTAATTTCCAGCCACGCTTTTCTCCGTCCCTGTTTGCTCTCCGCAGGATGTTCATATATCCAGTGCTGAAATGCGTCGATGTTCGCGATCCAGGCAAAAATATAAATAACACCTTCCAACTGTTCGCGCCATGCCCGTTTGGCATCCGCTTCGCTGTAAAATTCCGTCAGGTATCTGCTGCCTATCAGTTCCATCGTCTGCGAAGCCACCTCACAGAATTCAATCGGCGGATTCCTGTACATCACAATTTTTTCATTCTTGCACGCCTCGGAATGAAAAGCGTGCCCGCCCTCGTGCAGCAGCAGATAAATATCGCCGTTGCTTCCGACAGTATTTCCGAAAATAAATTGCGTTCGCCGCTCGTGTAGTGTCGATTGATAACCGCCCGGCGCTTTGCCTTTTCTGCTGACCAAATCCAGCAGTCCCGCTGCATCCATTCCAGCGATTATCTTATCAAAATCTGGACAAACCCGCCCAACCATTTTGCGTATGCCGCGAACAAGTTCTGCCGCAGTTTTGTAAGGAGCCAGCGCCTTTCTGCCATAAGGGTCTGCCGGCTGATGCACATCGAAATCCCACGGCCGAATCGTATCAAGCTTCATAATTTCGCGCCGCGATTTAAAAATATTTTCCATCGCAGGTCGTACCGTCTGCGTTACCGCTTCATGATATTTGAAACAATCCGCCGGCGTATAATCAAATCGATACCATTCCTTAAATCTAAAATCGCGGAAATTTTTGAATCCCGCGTTGATTGCGATATTGTGCCGCAGCGAAATCATTTTATCATAAATATCGTCGAGCTTTTCAGCGTCCTGCTTGCGCCGTTCCATCATTGCCCGCCACGCTTTTTCGCGAATGGCCCTGTCCTGCTCGGAAAGTTTCCGCCCGATTTGCGGCATCGTCAGTTGTTGACCATCAAATTCAACAGTCATCGCTCCGCATACAGTCTGATATTCCTGAATCGCAAGATTTTCCTGCTTTTCGAGTTCTACATTTTCCTGCCGGAACAGTTCGACATCCGCCCGCATATTCCTGATATACACAAAATAATAATCGTTCTTCGGTTTGATTGAATTGTAAGCCGCGACAAGTTTTTTCTTTAATTCGAAATCTAACGGCTTGATTGCCGGAAGAATTTCCTGTGTGAAATGTTTGTATGCTTCGCTTCGTGATTTGTCGTCGGTCTGACAGGTCATTCGAATATAAAGCACTGAACTGTATTCGCCGATTGCGCTTTCAAGTTCAGACCATTGCGAAATGAATACTTCCATTGCCTCCCATGAATCGATGGAGAATTTTAAAAGCGTCTGATACAAAGCACAAACTTCCTGTGCTTTGGAAAAATCTGTATTGGCCGGCACGAATTTCCTCGGCTGATAAAGAGGTATCTTGCTTAAATCCAGTTCAGCGGCTTTCGTTAATTCCATTGCAACTCCTAATTACATAAAAAAAGCCCCGACTCACATCGGGGCCTATTTACATATCAAATTTTAATCAATTCGAGTTCATTCGTGTCAATTCGTGGTTAATTATCGTTTCGCCGCTGCGATTGACTTTTTCGCCGCCGCAACTGTCGCATCAGGCGTAATGCCGAATTTTTCGTAGCATATCTTATATGGTGCCGAAATGCCGAATCCGGTCATACCGATAAATTCGCCGCAATCGCCGATGTATCTTTCCCAGCCCATTTTAATACCGGCTTCAACCGCGACTCTCGCCTTAACGCTCGGCGGAAGAACTGAATCTTTGTATGCCTTGTCCTGCTTTTCGAACAGTTCCCAGCTCACGATATTCACAACTTGCGCCTTAATATTTTCAGCGGCGAGTTTCTCCGCGGCATTCATCGCGATTTCAAGTTCCGAACCAACGCCGATAAGGATGACATCAGGCTTATCCTGTTTTACAACAGCATAGCCGCCCTTTGCGATGCTCGATGCCGCCGGATATTTTGTTCTGTCGAGAGTCGGCAGATTCTGTCTTGTCAGCAGCAGAGCGGAAGGCCCGTTATGTTCGAGTGCGATTTTCCAGCAATATGCTGTTTCGTTCGCGTCAGCGGGACGCAGCACAAGCATATTCGGGATTGCGCGAAGAGCAGCGATATGTTCTACAGGCTGATGTGTCGGCCCATCTTCGCCAAGACCGATTGTATCGTGCGTGAAAACAAATATTGATTTATAACCGCTCATCGCCGCAACGCGAACAGATGGTTTCATATAATCAAAGAAGCAGAAGAACGTTCCGCCGTAAGCGCGAAGTAGATCGCTCGTTGCGATACCGTTCATAATTGCCGCCATCGCGTGCTCACGAACTCCGTAGCGAATATATCGGCCTGCTGGTTTATCTTTCTGGAAGTCTTCAGCGCCTTTGAATTTCGTATTATTCGAAGGTGTCAAATCTGCTGAACCGCCCAGAATCAGCGACATATTCGGCATAAGCGCATCGAGCGTTTTCCCTGATGCCGACCTTGTCGCCATTGGCTCTGCGCCGAACGTCGGCAGATTCGTAATTTCCGGATACGGATTTTCAATCAGTTTCGCAAGGTCAGGATACTGCTGTGAATACTTCTTGAACATCTCGTTCCATTTCTTCTCAAGCTCTGCGCCTTTTGTTTTTTCTTTCTGCATATGAGCAAGAGCTTCAGCCGGAACGTGGAATGTCTTTTCAGTATCCCATCCGAAATTTTTCTTTATCAGTTTAATTTCATCATCGCCCAGCGGTGCGCCGTGTGCAGTGTGCGTATCCTGAAAATGTGGACTGCCGAAACCGATGTGTGTGCGAAGATTGATAATGCACGGCCTGTTCTTTTCCGCCTGTGCGTTTTCGAGAGCTTTCTCAAATGAAAGCATATCATTGCCATCTCCGCCAACAACCTGAACATACCAGTTATATGCTTCGAATCTTTTCGCTCTGTCTTCACTGAACGAAAGACTTGTGTTGCCATCGATTGAAATGTGGTTATCATCATATATAACGATGAGTTTATTTAAGCCAAGATGTCCCGCAAGTGAACAAGCTTCGGACGAAACGCCTTCCTGCAAACATCCGTCGCCTGCGACAACGTAAATATTGTAATCGAACAGATTATAATTTTCTTTATTGAAATACGCAGCCAGATATTTCTGAGCGATTGCCATACCAACACCGTTACTGATACCCTGACCTAATGGCCCTGTCGTCGCTTCAACACCTGCTGTATGACCATATTCCGGATGCCCCGGCGTTTTGCTGCCGAACTGCCTGAAGTTTTTCAAATCCTCAAGACTTAAATCATATCCGGTCAAATAGAGCATAGAATACAGAAGCATACTTCCATGCCCTGCGCTCAAGACGAACCTGTCTCTGCCGAGCCATTTCGGATTAGTCGGATTGTGCTTCATATATTTCGTCCACAGCGTATATGCTGCCGGAGCCATACCCATCGGCATACCCGGATGGCCGGACTTGGCTTTTTGAACACCGTCCATTGAAAGGAATCTTATCGTTTGAACGCAAAGTTCATCTAACTCATTTAAACCTGGATTTACCTTATTCTGCATTTTCTTTCCTTCTAAATATCACGTAATTAATATTAACCGCCGAATAGTAATTTAAAACCATTCTTCTGTCAATGAATTGGAACACAAATTAGACAACCCTTTGTTGCGTCCCATAACACAAAGAACAGAATCGAAAATTAATTTTTAAAAAAATCGGTAAACCGACACACCCCCTCTAACCCATTATTATTACACAAGTTATACAATCAGCCCGTTTTGCTTTTTATTTATTGCCCCTTTAAAATAAGTTACCTTTATTCATTGTCGATAAGGGGTTATGGACAAGAATTGCCGGTTGTGCAGTTTATTGGAGTTTTGAAAATGTACCAAATATCAAAAAAGTCTTCGAACATCATTACGATAGTTACTATCGTATTGGGGTTGGGCGGTATGTTTGTTCTGTGGATGTTTACAAACGGAGCAAAGAACCCGAACGTTGACTTATCTGTCCTGATAGTTTTATTCGTATGCCTCATTTCTATCGGCCTTACGATATTCCAGATTGTATCCGGCCATATTAAATCGCAGTTCACACAATTTAAGGGTTACATTTCAAATTTAAGTTCCGAGCTTGAGACTTCGCAGATTCAGGCCGACCAGATTAACCGACAGCTCCAGCTTTCGGTAAAATACGCAAACTCAATGTCGCAGCAGGCCGCCGATGCCAACAAAGCCAAAGGCGAGTTCCTTGCCGGCATGAGCCATCATATCCGAACGCCGATGAATGCGATTATCGGTTTCAGCGAAATTCTGGTCGAGGACGATTTAACGCCGGTTCAGCAAAATCAGGTCAAAATCATTCGAGACAGCAGCAAAGCGCTGCTTCGCCTCATTAACGACCTGTTTGATTTCTCAAAAATCGAATCAGGCAGACTTGAAGTTGATAACAACGCCATTGTAAACATTGACAATGCGCTTTCGTCAATCGACTCTATTATGCGTCAGGCCGCCAATGAAAAAGGCCTGCTCTTTGAAATCGTCCGTTCGTCGGACTTTATAAGCGATGACGCATGTATAAACGTTGATGCTTCAAGATTCAAACAATGCCTTATGAACCTCGTCGGCAACGCCATTAAATTCACACGTAAGGGGTTTGTCAGAATCAGCGTTCTGAATCACCATGAAAACAATAAACATTTCATCAGGTTTAACATTGAAGACAGCGGAATTGGAGTAGCGACGGAAAACCTGACTCGCATATTCGAGCCGTTCTCACAAATTGAAAAATCTGACGGCCTGATTAACCATCAGTTTTCAAGCACTGGCCTCGGCCTTGCGGTAACGCACCACATCGCTGAAAAGCTCGGCGGCAAACTGACTGTAACAAGCGTTTACGGCAAAGGTTCTACGTTTTCATTATTTGTGCCTGCTGCACAGACAGAAAGCACCGCTGCCGAACAGCAAAATAAGCAAGATTCTGCAAACTCGGCCAATGCAAAGCCCGCTTCTGACAATACAAAGCTGACCGGAAATATTCTTGTCGCAGAGGACAGCCCGACAAATCAGACGCTCATTGAGCTTATTCTGAAAAAGGCAGGCCTGAAAGCCAAAATCGTTGACAACGGTTATGAAGCAGTGCAGTGCGTAGAGACTCAAAAGTTCGACGCGATTCTTATGGACATTCAAATGCCCGTCATGAACGGCTACGAAGCGACGAAGCTTATTAAAGCAAAGCATCCGGAAATACCGGTTCTCGCTCTGACTGCCTGCGCAATGAAAGGCGATGATGATAAATGTTTTGCTGCCGGCTGTGATGATTACCTCACAAAACCGGTTGACAGAAAGAAGCTTCTTGCTGCTTTAACCAAACATATCTCTGCCAAACTCAAGCAGAGCGAGCAAACAGATAACACTACTAATACACAGGGAACAAGAATGAATTTAGCTGAAACAAACGTACAAACAAGTGAATGTGAGGTTGATTGGTCGCTTCTTATGGAACGAATTGGAGATGAGGAGCTGGTCGATGAAATCATACCGGTCTTTATCAAGGACAACGAGGGAAGAGTACAACTGCTCGCCGAGGCTGTGAGGAAACAGGATTCACCAGAAGTCAAATTTTACGCTCACTCAATAAAAGGCGCCTGCGGAACAGTCGGTTCCCCAATACTATTCGAACTGGGCAAACAGCTCGAAAACGCCGCACGGCTCGAAGAAAAGGACAAATACACTGCTCTTTACCAGCAGATTCAGACTCATTTTGACAAATTGCTGGCCTTTTTGAGACGCAGCGACTGGAAGCAGATTGCCAAACAAGCCGCTTCGGCCGCAAATTCCAAGTCCTAACATACAGAATCGCCAATTTTACTTCTTTAGTTGACTTTTCGCCTTTTTACCACTAAAATCAAGGTTCGTAAATATTTGTACTGTTAGCCCGCTGATTCATTCGGTGGGTTGGTATTGGATATTTGCATTTTGATATTTGATTTGAGTTGGTAGGCCGAGTGGCGGAATGGCAGACGCACGGGATTTAAAATCCCGGGTCCGATAAGGGCGTATGGGTTCGACTCCCATCTTGGCCAGTATTTAGCGTTGAGCTTGTAGCGTATAGCGTATAGTTCTAAACGCTCTACGCTGTACGCTTTTTTCCGCTTCACGCTTCACGAATAACGAGATACAAAAACCGAATTATACTTTCTAACGGTGAGCATTTTAAATTGGCGGAATTCAAAATCAAAGCGGTTCTCTTCGACCTGGGCGATACACTTCTCAACTACGGGAAAATCGACCCGCACGAGCCGTTTTTCAAAGCCGCCGCCAAAACCTGGCAATGGCTCAAGGAACAGGGACAGGTTACTGGCTTCCAGTGGTTATATACAGTTCGAAGTCTGCTGGCTATTCATTCAAGAATTGTATGGTCGCACTTCACCGGCCATGATTTCGATTCTATGCAGGTCATGAAGAACCTCGGCAAAAGTATGGGACACCAGCTCACCGACCAGCAGTACGAAGACCTCGTCTGGTTATGGTACGAACCGCTGGCCGACATGGTTACAATCGAGCACGACATCCATCAAACGCTGACAACACTTCGCAGCAGAGGTTTAAAATTGGCGATAGTATCAAACACTTTCGTTTCCGCTGCGGTTTTGAACAAGCATCTTTGCCGGCTTGATATGTTCAAGTTTTTCGATTTCATTTATTATTCGTATCTGTTTAATAAACGAAAGCCGAATCCTGAAATGTTTCTGGCGGCCGCAAAGCAGTTGAATCTTCCGCCGAACGAAATTATTTATGTCGGCGATAGGATTGATAATGATGTTAAGGGAAGCATTGGTGCAGGAATGATTCCGGTACTCAAACGCACACGCGCTAACAGACATCAAACTCCCCCGCCCGGCGTTACAACAATCTCCGCAATATCAGAATTGCCCGGCGTTATCGAAAAAATCAACATCACCGCATAAAAAAGATTTAATATTTAATATTGAAGAAGGAACGCCTGCGGCGTGATATTTATAAAAATCTACAATATTCAATATTCAATTTCTTTGTGTCTTAGTGGCTAATTTTTATCGTACTCGTAAAAGCTTCAGTCCAGTTTCCGGGTCAGCCTCTCTGCTTGCGTTGATGCCGACGATTTCGATTATGGTAACTTCAAGGATAAGGAAAATCGAAGCCCCGCCTCTTGGACAGCCGACAATATGCGTATCACCCCTGCCGATACCCGCGTGCAGATGAAGTTTTGGCTTATCACCATCGCAATAGATAGTGCCGACGCCAAGCGTTTCGCCGGGGCCGACAAAGTTGAAAAAGTTCGGCTCGATTTTCGGCTTTTCAGTTTTCGGCCCGACAACAACATCAGCTTTTCTGATACCGCCGGTGATTAGAACAGCCGCGCATTTGATTTGCTCTTTTGTAGCGATGGATTCAATGCAATCGTATAGATTTTCACCTTCAAACAATCTCGCCGCAACTACCCTTCCAGTTTTGCCTACTGCATATTCCATTTTTTATGCCCATATTTCATATTTAAGTTCTTTAGAGGTTATACTAAAAATCTTCTGCATTTTGTCATTTGTTATCAATGTCAGATTATAGGCGATGGCCTGCGATACTATCCACAAATCATTTTCATCGATTCCAATCTCTGTCGCAGTTGCAGTATCTATTAGTTGTTCAGGATGTTTTTTATTTTTCCCATTAGGAGGGTACTTTTTATATAGAGATGCTCGTAATTCTCCATACACCTCTGAAACACTTTTATCAAGTGGTAATATAACCGGTTTGGATTGATCTATAAAATCTCTATACAATTTAAAATCAAACTTTTTACTGGCTTTAGCACCATATATGACTTCACCCCAAACTATAACAGAGAGATATATCGGTGAATTTTGATCTATCTGGCATATTTTGTTTAATATAAAAGGTTCAGACCTAAACCATTTAGACCATATATTTGTATCAAAAAGATATGCCTGCATTTAGTCGTCCTCAAAATCCTCTTCCGCCTTTTTTAAAGCTTCAATTACTTCAGGAGTTCTATTTTTTTCAACCCATTTCATTACTTTTTCAACAGTAGAGTTTTTAAATTCATCCGAAATATAAATATGCAAGGGTATATACGAACCCAACCCCTTTTCATAATATCTGTCAAAATCAAAATCCACCCCTTTTCGTTCAACATCCTCAAAATAGTCCAAAAGTTTTTTTTCCAAACGAGGTGGCAAATCATATAAACGCAAAATTTCTGCATCTATTTCCAAAAGGCATTGTTTTTTAGCCAACCTATGTTCCTCTTCATCCTTTAACTTGAATTCGGCATTATCAAATTCGAAATAATTTCGCACCAACGACTCAAGTTTGGACAAATCTTGACCTTCAGGTGGGATCGGTATTTCGTTTATAGCACTTTCATCATTATGCTGATTCGCGCAATGGTCATCAATATATGCATTTGCCATTGGAGAATTAAGAATTGCCCATAAATAATACCATGACATTTTATCTTTTTGAGTCAAAGAAAGAAATGCATTTGTACAGTAATATCCTTTGGAGTCAATCCAAGGACTCAACCTCCAAGGGGAACGCGATCTTCTTATGTAATTTAAAAGAATTTTCGGTTTCGTTAAATTTTTATAACTTTGATTATTTATGTATTTGTCAGAAACATTCAGCCATATCTGTTTTGGCGTTCGCTCGATTAAATCATTATCATCATAAGAATAAAAGCCTCTTTCAAATCCAGATGTTTTTATAAATTTTCTTTTTTTTTCAATCCCTATACCAGCTTTATACTCAATACCTCTATCGATCGTTATATACTTATTAAGTTTAGGGAAGCTACTACAGTATTCCCATATTTCCTTTAATGATAATGTCCTAAAATTATAGTATTTTGATTGGTAAAGCTCCCTTTTCGAAACAATCGTTTTATTGTTTGACTGATATGTATTCTTAAAACTTTCAAGTTCAGATTTGATTATGTTTAAATATGTAATACCCTTTGTGGATTTAACCTTACGACCTAACAATACCGTAGAGTTTCGCCCAGCTTTGGCGAAAACATTATCTGGTAAATTACATATAACTCTTAATTCAAATTCATCCAAAATGAGTTTTCTTAATTTTGCAATATTTTTCCTATGCAACAATCCTTGAGGCAAAATAACCCCAAAAACTGAACCATCCTGCATATATTGTAATGTTTTTGCGAGAACTTCTGCTGCTTTATTTCCAGTTTCACTGCCGTATATTTTGTTTTCTTCTGGTTTAAAATTTTCAAATGGCGGATTGCAAAATAGTATTGTTGCCTTTTGAGCTACCCTTTTTAAAACCTCATCTGCATAAATATCTGAATTTTCAATTTTCCATCCGTTTGAATTCGGGATATCCGCCAAAGTCAGCGACAGTCTGGCAATTTCTTCTGCAAAACCATCCCTTTCAATTCCTTGCAAATGGTTTTTAAGATATGCATGACGATTACCATCACTCCCTTTGTATAGAAACCCCAAAAGCCTTGTTGCAGCAGTCAAAAACGGAGCATGCCCGCATGCTGGCTCAAGAACAAATCTGTCTTCCTGCGGTATTTCTTCGATCCAGTCAATCATTTCCCATATGATATAATTTACAAGCCATGATGGAGTAGCATGAGTACCAAATAATTTTCTTGTTTCTTTGCTTACAAGTGCATTTTCATAAACGTATGCAAGAGACTCCGTAGTAAGATGTGAAAAACTTGAAACAGGTTCTACAATTTCCAACGCAGCTTTTGCAAAAGCTTTTCTTTGAATAGGCTTTGAAACGTCCAATGTTTCAGATGCGTTATAATGTCTTTGCACTCGCTCAATCAAATCCTCAACATCTGAGATTTTGAGACTTTTAAATCGCTCTACTTGTTTATCCTTTAATATTTTAGCGCCAATCAGCCAAAATGCCGATTGAAAAAGCCACCTGCCATACTTCTCATCCTCTTTTACTCCTTTACAGGATGTCTTCAAAGATTTAATGACCCTTACAGCAAGCTCAGATAAATACAGCCCCTCCTTTTCTTCAATAATTCCCATTAAGCCGCCAATATCAGCAAACGAAAGTTGATAATCTTTTTTGACACGACTGCCTATTTTTGCTCTATATATGCTCTCCGGCGAAAACTCTTTTTTGTATTTAGAAAAAAGAACATTTATCTTCTGCGGCTTAATCTTATCTTGAAGTGTTATTTTGATACCTGAATTTTTCCAGAATTGTATTTCGTTATCGTCATAGACCAACAACACGGGACTGCCAAGCCACCGATAGGGCTGTAATTCTTCTTCAAATTGTGTACTGTGCAGCTTCGTCCTTTCAATAGCAGCTATGCAGGCCGTTGATGAATTATAATTTGACTGGTAAAAGCCAACAACATCTACTGGTACATTATCTTTTCCATTAAAATAGCAATAATCTTCCTTTATAAGACCGGCTCCATAACCGCAACCTCTTATTTCCTTGATTATTTGCTTTTTTATTGGGTCATTAAATAATGTCATGCAGAAGATTCATTCCTTTTACAGGTTTTTGAATAGAACATAATTCATAACTACTGTATCGGTTATATGATTGTATTTCCCTGAACAGCACTCAACAGATTGTCTGATTATACCTCGCTTCCCTCCAATCACAACCATTTTTATCGCATTAAATGTATCCGTCTTTGGCCGATTTGCGATCTGATTTTTTCTACGAAATAGAGTATAATCCCCACATAAAATTTAAGATAAAAAGCCTCGGCTGAAAGCCGAATCATAAACTATTCACTCTTAACTCTTCGTTCTTCACTTTCAAAAACCCGCAGGTTTTTGAAGAGCCGATTTTCAGCTTTGACGATTTCTGACGATTTCACTTCAATCTACTACCGTTTCAGTTGATTTTACTGCCGTTTACTGTCTTTTTGTGTCATTTTGTTACCATCAAAACTTGCGCCTTGCGCAAATTTAAAGTAAAAACGCGCATTATCTATTGGCTACTGGCTACTGACTACTATTAGTAGTATATTTAAAATTTTGCGCAAGCGAAAACCTGCGCCGATTTTGCGAATTTTCGAAAAATTTGATTTTTAGGACGGTTTTGAAAGGTTTTTGGGGTGTTTTCACTGAAACGTGCGCACTTTTAAAGCTGTTTTTTGCAAAAAACACGAAAACTGAAAATTCTGATAATCGTTTTTTTGATATGAGGTTATGTCAAAATTTCGCTGAAACGTGCGCACTTTGGTTTTCGTGAAAAATTGATATAAGTCTTTATTTTACGTTCGAGCCGAATATTTTTTCTTGCGCATTATTTTTATCGGCAAAAAATTTCGTGACGGAAAAGTATAGTTACAAAAAATCCACCGTTGTACGATGGATTTTTCGCCCTATTCAAAGGTACCAGTCTTTCGACCGGCTTGCTCCTCTTTTTTGCTCTCTCGATATGTTAAACGCAAAAAAGAAATTATCGCTTTTTATTTTTTCTTGGCCTTAACCAACTGCTGATATTTGCGTTTCCGGCGGTTGATAGTTCTTACCGGTTCAGTAGTTTCGCTCTGTGCTGAAGCGGTTTCGACAGCTTTTGCCGGCGTGGGAGCGTAAAGGTCGGCTCCGATTTCTTCCCAGAGTCCGTCGGCTCTGCCGAAGACTCCGCCGCAAAGCATAATCTTCATATTCGGCCAGGCATTCACTTCTTTAATCCGGTCGATTATATTTCTAACCATTGGCGTATCCGATGGTTCGGTTCCGTAAACTACCAGTACATCCGGTGCGAAATCGTTAACGTAAGACAATATATCATCATTAGTTAAGCCGCCGCCGAGGAATCGAACGTTCCAGCCGCTGCTCTCGAACATATCGGCAACCATCTGTGCGCCCAGTTCGCCAATTTCATTTGCTGAACTGCATACGACAACCTTTTTCTCAATTGCGGGCTGCTTGGGCAGTTTGTTCTGTAGCTGGTCAACGATTGTCCGGTTAATACGTGTGGCAAGGTGTTCCTGAATCGATGTTATCGTGTCTGCTCTAAAGAGTTTATCGATTTCGAGCATCATCGGCCAAATAATATCGCTGTAAACTCCGATAATCGAGGCGTTATTATTATGTAAAACATCCTCTATGACTTGGCGGCAAATGTGTCTGTCGCCTATAAGTAACGCTTCCATATAACGTTGCATGTAAGTCTCTTTGTTCATTTTATATTCTCCGTAAAATAAAATATTTAACCATTGTTTACCAGTATCTTCAGAAATCCGTTTCTATTTCCCCTATCTTAATGTTAATTTGTTAAGATAGTTAAGATATACTATCTATCGGAGCGTCGTTTCTTAAAACTTTAGTTAAAATAGGTAAATTTGTGAAAAGTGGTAAAATTTTTTATTCCCCACCCCAGGAAAGGGGACATTCTACTTTATTTAGTATAGTAATAAAGTAGAATGTCCCCTTTTTTTCTGTAAATCCTTGTTTATTAAAAGTTGCAAATAACTGGTATTGTGGTATATCTTATATACTTTCAGATGAGAGACTACCTGCGGTGAAAATCAATCTAATCATATAACATTTTAGGAGGATGGATTATGTGGCGCACAATATCTTTATTTTCAATTCTTGTTTTCTGTATTTCCCCAGTATTCGCAGCGTGGAACATTGATGTCATCGACGGCGGCGGTGAACATTCCAAACTCGCTGTCATCAACGGTCAGCCGGCAATATCATATCAGGGCGATGACGACGGTGAACTCAAATACGCCCGCTACAACGGCAGCAGTTGGAATATTGAAATTGTCGATGACAATAACATTTGGGCTCAAAGCACATCGCCGGCTGCGCTTGCCAACGGCAATCCTGCAATCTCATACTGGGAATATATGGAGGATAATTTAAAATATGCCTGGTACGACGGTGCGGCGTGGCACAACGAAATTCTGGAAAGCACTGGCGTAACCGGCAGATATACTTCGCTTGCGATTATCGGCGGACAACCTGCGATAAGTTATTACAACAGCACGACTCGAGAACTCAAATACGCAAGATTCGATGGAAGCGCGTGGCAATTCACAACTATCGCAACCAACGTATATAATTTGAATACAAGTATGCTCGCTCTGCCCGATGGAAATCCGGCGATTGCGTATTATGATAATTACACATTAAGATATGCCTGGTTCAACGGAACTATCTGGCAGACAAGACTCGTGGACTCATCCGCAGCGGTAGTCGGACAATACGCAAGTTTGGCGATTCTGCCTTCTGGACGGCCGGCGATTTCATATTATGACCTGGCCTACAAGCGTTTGAAATATGCCGCTCTGAACGAGACGGATGCGTGGGATATACAAGTCGTCGATGACGGAACGTACAGCCTGAACGACTTCGGCAAATACAGCAGTCTTGCGATACTGCCGAACGGCAATCCAGCGATTTCATATTATGATGGTTACAACGAAAGTCTTAAACTTGCAATCTATGATAACGGAACATGGAAAACTATGGACGTTGACGGCTATTACGGCAGTCAGGCCGGAATGTTTTCTTCGCTTGCGGTTATGCCGGATAATACGCTGGGCATAAGTTATCATATGGGAGACAATTATGTTTTGAAATTCGCGCAGACAGATACGCCAATGTTATCGGCATTATTAAATATAGATTATGTCGCGACCGCGTGGACAAATAGACTCGGCGAAGATGTCGGCGTGAACGAATCGGCATACATCAACGAAACATACTGTTCCGGTGGCGGCGAAACTAAAAACGGCAATAAGGGCGTTTATTCAAATGTATCGCTGACAGCGGCCGAGATGCCGGGGATTTATCAGGGCGTAATCAGCGTTAGCGGTCAAATTTGCGATACTGAAATATGCGTTGAAGTTAACGAAGTAACGTGGGATTGCGACCAGTGGCAGCATATATACGAAGAGCCGGGCGATGCCAACGGCAAATTGGAAATGCACATCGAAATCAATCCTTCGCCTGCAAAACCGATTGGTTCAGCATCTTATGTTCATATAGCTGCGGTGCTCGGCGGTACGGATTTGGGCGCATCGGAATTGGCGTATGTTAAAGTTTATCGCAACGGCACGCTGGTATCTGACGGCATCGGCAATATGTATATTCGCGCGATGGCGGGCGATTATCTTGATATTGACGCTTATTTGTTAGTGGTCAGCGATGGGTATTACGCACGACAGCTTAACGTTGATGTTCAGGTTCTCAACGAAAAATGGGCGGATATTTGCGGAGATTCATTTGCGCAGTCGCCTGACGGTGATGTCGATTTCTTCGACTTCGCGGCTTTGGCGGCAAGATGGCTCGACACCTGTACGGGACCTGATTTCTGCGGCGGAACGGATTTGAATAACGATACTGTCGTGGATATTTTCGACCTTGCGATTTTCGCCGAAGACTGGCTGGCGGGTTTTGTTCATCATCCGTTCGGATGGTCAAAATTCTACGAAGAAACATTAGACACAAATCCGGGCTGGACAACAGAAGGATTGTGGGAATGGGGACAGCCAACGGGCAGCGGCGGCAGTGAAGCAGGCGTACCAGACCCGACAGCGGGATTTACCGGCGACAACGTTTATGGATATAATCTCGACGGCGATTACACAAACAGTTTGGCGGAAACAAATCTGACCAGCACCGCTATCGATTGCAGCGGATGGTACAATGTGCAGCTTACGTTCCGGCGGTGGCTGGGAGTCGAGTCAAATTCTTACGACCACGCAACTGTTCAGGTCAGCAGCGACGGCACCGAATGGACGACTGTATGGCAAAATCCGAATGATGAAACCGCTGATTCAGAATGGAAGAAAATTGAAATTGATATTTCCGCTGTCGCTGATAATCAGCCGACTGTTTATTTGAGATGGCAGATGGGCACAACCGATGACAACAGCGTGTATTGCGGCTGGAATATCGATGATATCCAACTATACGGTAATCCGTAGAATTGAAAAATGAAGATAGAAGATTGAAGATTTATTTAATTTTAAATTATTAATGTTTAATTTTTAATTAAAAATTTAAAATTCAAAATTAAGAATTCAGCCAATCTAAAATCTTCAATATTCCTTCTTCAATAATTTTAGTTATCGCGTGTTCTTATCGCGATGTTTGTTCGCAGCCAGACGTCGCAGGTGTGAATCGCCAATAAAATATATTCGCGGCGTGATGTGCCGAACTGTTCGAGCCTCTTGCTCAACTCCATAAAGACCGGTCTGAAATTTTTGTCGATAGAATCTTTCTGCAGCGCTTCAAAAATCGGCCACATCAGCTCATCGCTCAAACTCGGTTTTTCAGCGGCAAAGCAGTCCGCACAAATCGTTACCAGTTCGAGCAAATCCTCGCTCAAATCTAATTTCTGCATAGGCTTTTTCATCTTCGTCATAGCTTCATATACGGTTGTTGACCAGTCGCTTTGAGCGTTGCGGTATAATTTTATGTACGTCCGCTCGCTGCCGATGATTTTCGCGACGGCAAGCGCCAGTTCGCCTCTGAATGTCTCATTTTTCGCTTCACTCAACAACGTAAGGACATCCTGCAGAGCAGGCATATATTTCAAAGTGCCAAGCGCCGAAGCATACGCAGTCTTGAGTGCATGGTCTGATTCTGTTTTCAAAAGCTCGTGCAGATGCGGCGCGATTTCCTTATCGTCAAGACCTGCAAGCGCGCGTGCGCTTCTTGCTCGCAAAATTCTGTACGGTGCTTCCAACTGATTTCGCAATGCGGGTATTGCCTCTTTGTCGCCGATTTGACCAAGCGCCCACGAAGCCGTTGCGCTCAATTCTATATCAAAGCCATTGAGCACATCAGTCAGTGCCATAACCGTTCTATGGCTCGGCTTTCTTGATGCCATCGCGACAATCGCTTCGTATCGCACATCGAAGCTGGGGTCTTTAATCGCTTCGATAAGTTCGTCAGCGTTGAAGGGACTATCCAATCTGCCGAGGTCGCGGGTTGTTTCGATGCGTTCCTGCTCTTCGCCCGCCCAGCGGTAACGCATAATTGAACTCAACGAACCAAACAAACCAAACGGCACACTTTCGAATAACTGGCCGACAAAAGTTTTTGCGGTTGTTTCACTGTCTTGTTTTATTTTGCTGATAACATAAATCGCGATGGCAGGCATTATTATGTGAGCTGCAAATATCGGCAAAAATGAATTTACCTTTATGTGCAGCAGCGAAATGTTCGAGGCATCGAGTCCGTGGAAAAATTTCAGAGCCAAGCCGACAGCCAAAGGTCCCATTCCCGCGAAGAAACCTGTCCATGCGAACCAAACGGAATGATAGGAAGTTTTTTTGTCCGGCGGGAAAATCGTCAGGAATAAATATCTGTCGATGCCAATTAAATACGCGACGCAAAGAATGCCGCCGATAAATGAGACGACGACAGCGGAATAAAAACTCGCATTGCCTGCGTTGCGCGGAATCGCGTACCAGAGGAACGGCATTAAAATATGGAACATCACACCTGTAACGAAAACTGGTTTTCCGCCGAAGCGGTCTGCCGCCCAGCCCCAAAAGTAAACGGCGATAAGAGTTCCGGCGGTAGTCCACATGGTCAGATAAATAACATCGCCGGCGTCAATGCCGATGATGTCCTTCATATAAAGCGGAATGAAAGACGCGACACCTTGAACAATGAAAATAAAAATCGCGATGCCCCAAAGCAGACCGACGAAATCTTTGTCTTTAAAGGCTTTGAGCATATTCAGGAAATGTTCTTTGCTGTGGCCTTTTCTTTTTATGCTGCCGCCGCCGGGGAAAAAGCCGTGGCAGATGACTGAAAGAATACCAATAATTGAGCCGGTACCGATAAGAAACATAAAACCTGACAGATTGTCAGACCGTTTTATCCAAAAGCCGGCAAAACAGGTAGCTGTCAGAACGACAAGGCTGCAAAGGAAAGTATTGAGTGCTATGATTTTGCTGCGGATGTTTGTTGGCAGAATTTCCTGACTCCATGGGCCCGCAGCGGTCAGGCCGGCAACTAGCGCAAATGAAAACACCAGCATTACAAAGGCAACCCATAAAAACGCGCCGCTTGTACCGTGGACGGCTGCAACCGTAGGTGTGAAGAGCAGTCCCAACAAAATAGTAGTTCGCATTCCGAAAAAGATAATGCACGAAAGTTTGTAGCCAATTCGCTCAATCATCGGCACAACAAAAATTGCCAATACCTGGAAAAACAGCGGCAAAGCTAATAAGAAACCGATTTGTCCCCTGCCGAACTGCAGCGCATCCAGAAAAAGGACGAGTACAGGGCCAAAAACGAATGAAATCCTGACATTGTCCAGCATACCGGCTGCCAGCCACCAGGGGAGGCTTCTTTTTCTCTCCGCATTTGTCGGAATCGCAGTCATTTAGTACTTATATTGTCCTTATTTCAACAAAAATAGTATAATATATGTATTATAACAGACAATCGTAAAATAGCACCAAAACACTTTAATAAGTATTAAGGGTTGACAACGTCCCAGAAAAAGAATAATAATAGGATGTAAATTAAGGTAATTCGTGTGTATAATGATGGAACAATGAAACATATTTTTTTTAAGGAGATCGGTAATGTTACGCAAAATTCTATTAGTCCTCGTTTTTGTCAGTATGATAGCAATCGTTGGCTGCAAGAAAGAAGAACCGGCACCAACACCAACATCAATAACCGAACAGGCCAACCAGGCCGCTGATCAGGCCGCAAAAGATGCCGACGCAGCAAAAGAAGATGCCGGCAAAGAGTTGGAAAAAGCTGGAAAAGAACTCCAGAAATAACGCATAAAGCAGTCAAAAGGGCAGGCAAAACCTGCCCTTTTCTTTTTCACCAATAGTTGTTTAAATGTTTAAGCAATTCTGTTATAATCCCCATCTTAAAATTAAAAGTCAAAGTTTAAATATCAAAATTGTTGATTCGGCACGAAGGCCGAGGTTAGTCGATTAAAATACAATGGCATTACCAGTAGTAGCAATAGTAGGCAGGCCGAATGTCGGCAAAAGTTCGCTTTTTAACGCAATGGCGGGCGAAATGATAAGTATCGTTGAGCCGACAGCGGGCGTTACTCGCGACCGTGTAAGCGCAATTATCGAACGAAATGACCGTTTTTTCGAGCTAATCGATACCGGCGGGTATGGTATTGTCGATTCCGACGCACTTAAAGACCATATCGAAAATCAGATTTATCAGGCTATCGAAATGGCTTCGCTTGTACTTTTTGTCGTAGATATTCGAGACGGCCTTGTGCCGCTCGATGAGCAGATAGCCAAACTTTTGAGAAAGAATAATCTTAACGTGATGCTTGTCGCCAACAAGGCTGATGAAGCGCCAATGTTTCCGCGCGCGGCTGATTTCGGCAAACTCGGATTTGGCGACGCGATGTGCGTTTCGGCGGCAAATAGTCTCAACAGCCAGATTCTTATCGAGAAAGTTATTGAGTTTCTAAAAGAAAACGCAGAAGAAAGGCCGCAGGATGTCGAAATGCGTCTTGCGATCGTCGGTAAACGCAACGCCGGCAAAAGCACACTGACCAACGCAATCGCAGGAAGCGACCGAGTTATCGTCAGTGAACTTCCCGGTACGACTCGCGACGCGATTGATGTTCGCTTTCAAAAAGATGGAAAAACTTTTATTGTTATCGATACCGCGGGCATTCGCAAAAAAGGCAGCATGGCCGACAGTATAGAATTTTACAGTTTTGTACGAGCACAAAGATCAGTTACCAGAGCCGATGTCGTATTATTCTTAATCGACGCATCCGAACCGCTTTCGCAGGTTGACAAAAAATTAAGCGGGTTTATCGCTGATGAATTCAAGGCCTGTATTCTCGTGGTCAACAAGTGGGACCTTGCCAAGGCCAAAGCGTCAACTGACGATTACACCGAATACCTGGGCAAAATGCTGCCGCAGTTGAGTTACGCTCCGATAGCGTTTACAACCGCAAGCGAAGGCAGAAATATTCAGGCTGTCATCGATTTGGCGCAGGAACTTTTCAAACAGGCGGTAACGAAAGTATCAACTCCGAGATTAAACAAGGCGATTGAAGTGATTACCGAGCAGCGAATGGGCGGCAAATCAAAGGGCGGAAGTCTGCCAAAAATTTATTACGCGACACAGGTTTCTGTAAATCCTATCACGATTATTTTATTCGTAAACAAAATAGAATTATTCGACGAGAATTTCAGAAGATTTTTAATAGGAAGACTCCGCGACTATCTGGGTTTTGCGGAAGTGCCAATCAGACTGCTTGTAAGACCGAGAAGCAGAAAAGACTATAAGGATTAATAATAATTTCAGTTAATAAGAGCCGAGAGTACCTGACGCACAGAGCGGCACAACAGGATAGATTCCCGCCTTCGCGGGAGTGACAAGTGGGCGCAGGAACGACACTACTCGGCGGCTTTTTCCTGCGTGTAATTAATCGCGCGAATTGGATATGGAATTGTAATTCCTTCCTGTGCGTAACGCTTTTGCAGTCTCTTTATAAATTCGTGCTTAATCAAATACTGGTCTGTAAATTCCTTCGCCCGCAGAATGACGGAAAAGTTAATGCTCGAATCGGCGAAAGTATGAAATCTTATGAACGGCTCAAACTCCGGAACACCGCCGGTTACATTCTTCATCACTTCGCGTCCGACTTCGCAGGTAACTTTTTCCACCTTTTCCAAATCGCTGCCATAATGCACACCAACCTGCATCAAAACAGACATTTCTTTTTCAGGCAGATAATAATTTATGCAGATTGCTTTGGTTAATTTTTCGTTCGGTATCAATATGATGTTGTTCGGCAACGCCTTGATTTTAGTCGTTCGCCAGGTTATGTCGACAATATATCCTTCTTCGCCGGTATCTAATTTGACGTAATCGCCAATTCTCAACTGCCTGCTTATAGTAATATAAAATCCCGCGAAGACATTGCTCAACGTATCCTGCAGCGCAAGCGCGACTGCCAGGCCGCCGACACCCAACGTCGCCAGTATTGGAGATATCGGTATGCCAAGCGTGTTTAGAATAATTAAAATGCCAATGCCAAATATCACTATCCTTGCGATGTTCTGCGTGAGCGAAGTCATAGGCATAACGCCTTCTATCGCAGCCGAATGCCTGGCAATAAACGCCGTCGAAATATTTACGGCAACAAGAGTAAGCGAAAACAAACCAAGCGTAAGCAGAGTTTTTCCCGCAATCTCAACTATGTTCTGCGGCAATTTTGATATTTCCAGCGCAAGATAAATGCCGAGCATCAGAAACCATACCAACATCGGGGATTTGATGATATGTATTATACGTTTGCCAATGCCAAATTTACTGTCCGGCCATTTGGCTATTCTCGAAAATATGATTGCTCGAACAATATAACCGACAAGTAAAACAACCACGACAACTGCTGAGGGAATTATCGCTTCTTTGAAATGCAGAATGATTTTTTCTGGCTCCATAACGATATATTCCTTTAATTACGGGTTGAAAATAAGAGTTGGCTGATTAACATCGGCGGCAACAGGTACAAGTTTGAATTTGGCTTCAGCAGGCTCGCCCTTGAGACGTATTTTGTCGTCGCGTACATATTGCACAGGGAAATTATAAATGAGCTGCCGGGTAACTTCCGGTTTGCCGATGTCGTCATCCTGAATACTCAAAAGCACTTCGAATTGGGTTAGTTCATAAGCGTCCCTGGCCTCGGGAGTCGCAAGTATCGTAATGCTTCCGACTTCAGGCCGTTTAATAAACTCAACTTCGTATCTGCCGGCAAGATTCGCACTGAATATAAAGCCGAGCGTTCCGTTAATCGCATAAGGCTTCATATCTTCGCTGACGGCAGGTAATTCAATTTTGATATTGGCGTCTGAAAACCGTACCTCGGTTTTTGTCAGTTCGATATACGGATTTTTCGTGACCGGTGCGCCTCTGGCCTGTTTACGCTCGGCAATTGAGGCCAGTTTAACCTTGGCCTCTGTAACGGTATCCGGCGCATATATGGTAATAATATCAGGCATCATTTTCGCACCCGGAATTTCATTGTCGGCTTCGTCAACGCATTTAATTGGAAGCGTTTTTTCCGCAAGCGCCACAACTTTTATATTCTGCAGTTTGTCCGGCTTTGCGAATTTAACCTGCAAACCGTAATCGCGTATCTTGTCGCTTTCGGTAAGGAATTTTCTGACGTCCGTCAAACTATAATCGCCGGGAGTCGCCATATTTTCCTTAACGGGGTCGAATACGACATCCATTTTTTCGTCGCCTGCCTGGATTTTTTTGTTCAGGTCGTTAATCTTGACAACGGGTCCTCGCAAATCGACTTTTATAATCGCTTCCGGTTTGCCTTCAATTGTAATCCAACGCTTTGGGTCGGCCTTGCTGGCGACAATCGTCATACTCTGGTCTGTCAGGTCTTTGTCCAGAGACAAGTCTGCCCATACCCAGATAAGACAGGTTATAAAAATTACCAACGCAGCTTTTTTTATCTTCGCTAACATTTTTCTTTTTTGTTTTCTTCTTTATGTTTTTTTAATCTCGCGGCAATGCCTGCTGCGTCCACGATAATGTTCGTCAGCCTCTTTCGGAGTTCTTCTTCGGTAATGTGTCGGTCTAAATTCCCCTCCTCGGCAATACTGACTATTCCGGTTTCTTCGCTAACGACAATCGCGAAAGCATCGCTGCCTGTTGTGATGCCGATAGCGGCTCTGTGTCTTGAGCCGAGTACGCCTTTGACTGTTCCGATTTCAGCAAGCGGCAGTTGCACCCTTGCGGCGGCGATTCTGTCGCCGTGAATTATCACAGCCAAATCGTGCAGCGCACCGCCGGGATAAAAAATAGATTCGAGCAGCGCAGACTTCACCTGCGCATCAATTCGCACGCCCGTTTCAATAAATTCGCCCAAAGCGACCTGACGTTCGATTATAATAATCGCGCCGATTTTCTTTTCTGAAAGCTCATTAACAGCGGTGATGATTTCTTCGACGGTTTGTGAAAGCTGTCTCTGCCCCGAAGTGCCGAATTTTCCGCCGGTCTCGCCGATACGGATTAACATTCTGCGAATTTCAGGCTGAAACGCGACCGCAGCCAAAATCAAAACGAGAATCAAAAAACTGCTGTAAAGATACTGAAGCCGTTCGAAACCGAAAGTGTTGACTAATAATTTGAGCAGCATTGAGCCGGCAAGCAGCAAAATGATAACGCCTCTGAACAGACGTTCGCCGCGAGTACCTTCGAGGAAATTTACGGCCCAGTACACGACTAAGCCGATGAGAAGCAATTCAATAATGACAACAAATGGATTGTACGTCGCGACACGTTGAAGATACTCTATAATCGCATCAATCCACATTTGCATTAATCCTTTAAAGCCTGTTGTGTTTAACTACAGTACTGATTTAATAAATTATCTCAATATTCTCCGCGGCGCCAGTCCCCGCAGTGGGGTTAAAGCGAAGCCGGCAGAGAAGTTACAAACTTCACAACGCGATAGCAATAATACCATTTGGTATTTATCTTACAGTGAACTCTGTAAGTCTGCTTGTTCTGTCGGTCATCATCCAGGCGTCAATATCGTCAATCATCATTGAGCCGTTCAGACGAAGCTGCCTTGTATGGTCGTCGGTTCTTTCATGCTCTGTTTCGCCAAGACCATGACCGCCGAGTATCGAACTTTCCGCCCGCTGCGTGCCGACTGTCGCCTTGCCGACATGTTCAGAGCAGCCGGAAACCGACACCGCAAACGCAACGAGAACCACCGCAAGCAATACACTGATTAAAATTCTAACTTTCATACTTACCTCACAAAGTTTATACTAATAATTCCAGTTCTTAACAACAACTATTTATACGAATCTAAATGGTTGTTACACCAATATATTAGCAAATTTCCGGGGAAATGTCAATTTAGGTAATTTTTTTATTTTTTGGTATCTTGTTTATCTTCACATTCGCCAAAATGTGTTCGTTCCGTGAATTTACAGGCCGATTTTTTCGGACGCAGTAGATTAATTCCGTGTTCTCACTTGAAATTTTTTTGGATTTTGATAGGCTCTTTTACCATTATGGAATATCCGGAAAAACTTACTGTTTTATCGCACAAAATCACGATTGTGCCTCGATACTGCGAGACCGACCAGGCAGGCGTGATTCACCACTGCGTTTATCCGATTTATTTCGAGATGGGACGTACCGAATTGCTCCGAGCTAACGGTTTGGCGTACAAAGACCTTGAGCGCGATGGCTTTTATATGGTGGTTGCGGAGCTGCACGTCAAGTACCGCAGGCCGGCACTTTACGATGAGCAGTTGGAGCTTGTTACTGAATGCACGAAGGTAACGGCGGCAAAAATCGAACATACGTACAAACTTTACAGGCCGGGCATCGGCCTTTTGCTCTGCGAGGGTTCAAGCATTCTGGCCTGCGTCGATGACAACGGTAAACCAAGACGCGTGCCGGAATTTATGTATCCGGGATAGAAATAAACTTTTTTTTCAGGAGGTTCTATGGGTATTGAGATTGGTAAGAAACAGTATGAGCCGATAGAAGTAATCAATCAGGCGAACAGAGCGTGCGGATGGTTTGGGGCCATCGCGATATTTTCAATTATCAATTCAGTGCTGGCTTTTTCCAAAAGCGATACGACTTTTGTAATCGGCCTTGGTATAACGACCTTTATCGATGCCCTGGCTTCCCACATACGCCAGGAAACCCAAGGTGGTATCGCAAATTTTATTACAATCATCGGCTTTGTGATTAATCTTATCTTAATCGGAGTTTTCGTTCTAATCTGGTTCCTTTCCAAAAGGGGCAGCAAAACAGTATATATTATTGGAATGGTATTGTACGCACTGGACACACTTATTTTTCTGGTGTTTAAAATATGGATGGGTCTGGCGTTTCATGCGTTCTTCTTGTATTGCCTTATCGGAGGCCTTGGCTTTATCAATGCAAGAGCACAAGCTGAAAGTATGCATGCTGCCGCTGCGGTCATTCCTAATCCTGCAACGCCGGAAATTCAGGCTGATAATTTATCAAATTAAAAAGGATGCCGGCAATGAGGTCTCCAGAATAAATTCATAACTTTTGGGAAGTTACATGGCAAATTTCGTTTGGACAGTAAAAAATAAATCTGGAAATACTGTAGTCAAAGAAATATCGGCTGAAACTATTGGGGAATCAAAGGCGATATTAGAGGCCGAGGGATACACGGATTTACATTTACAAGCGGATGAAATCGTAGATTTTGTTTTTCAAAAATCGGACACAAAATTTACGCCTTCCTTATTTAAAAAATATCTAAAACGGCCAAGAACGATATTAGGTGCATTTCTTCGCAGTATAATTCAGGGTTGGTTTATTTATTTGATAGGCATTTCAACAACTATAATAAATCACCAGGTTAATGGTAAATTCCCCATCCCAATCATAATATTGATGATAGGCTGGCCGTTTTTCCGCACATGGATAAGCCTTCCAACTCTTTACTATGACAAGCTAAACAAGGCAAAAGACTGGCATCAGTGGGAAAAAGTTTTGAAAATCGCACACAGATTAAAACTGATTAGTAAATTTAATTTTGTAAAATTCCCCCCTGATGTATTGAAACGAGTTCGCGCACAAGCACTGGCAGGATTGGGAAATCTGCCTTTGGCACTGGAAGAGTATCAGCAAAAAGATTTAAAAATCCCTGATTGGCTTTATACCCAAATTTTAATCTGAAGCGCAACATACAGGTTTGCTCCAGAAGACCTCTGTCGGGGTCCGATAGTTTAAACATTTCCGTGGTCAATTATTCAATAAGCCTTCCGCTTTGTCAACATCTGAATCGCTAATCACCCGAAAATCCATACCCTTGGGAAAGAATTGTCGCAACAGGCCGTTGGTATTCTCATTAGTGCCACGCTCCCAGCTATGGTACGGATGGGCAAAATAACTCCGCATTGCCAGTCCGACTTCCAATTCCTTAAAACCCGCAAACTCTTTGCCGTTATCAAACGTCATTGTCTTAATCTTTTCAGGCGGCAATTTCCGCATCGCCGCGAGCGTCGCATTTGTTACTGTGTCGGCTGATTTGTCAGCAACTTTCACCGCAACCGTATATCGCGTCTTGCGTTCGACGTGTGTGGCAATAAATCCGCTGCCTTTGCCGCCCTCGACAGTATCGCTTTCCCAATCGCCAATACGCCTGCGTTCATTGACAACTCCGGGACGCTTGTCGATCATACGCCTGTCCGGCATTTGACCCCTGCAATCTTCACTGCCTCGTCGCTTACGCCGCCGACGGTGGTTCTGACGCAAATACTTGTAGAACTCGCCGCCTTCGTCGCGATTGCGATATATCCAGTTATAAATGGTTATAACGCTTATATCTATCTTGTGGTCATTGCTTATTCTGCCGCTTATCTGCTCTGGAGACCAGTATTGCCGCAGCTTCCTTTCAACATATTTTCGCAGCAGCGAATCTTCTTCTATACGATATGGCTCTTTGGACGCATCGCGTCTTTTCTCATAGTACCGCTGGGCAAGATGCGGTCTGTAATCGAGCGTCGAACTTACATTACGAGACAGCTCACGACTAATCGTACCTTTGCTGCGGCCAAGTCTGTCGCCTATTATCTGCATACTTGCCTGTTGCGCTCTCATTTTTAAGATGACTTCCCGCTCATCGATGTTAAGATGTCCATATCCCATTGTCCGGCTCCGTATAAAATTTAGTTTTCCAAAATCAAATTCTATCGGATACCCGCGACAATGGGTATTTTTTTTGCACGACAAACCATATGTCGTTATAATGTACTCGTCTGACGGAGGATAGGGCAACGCTGGGAAGCGACCCGAGCACCGTTAGACACTCGAAGCACC